>NZ_QPET01000001.1:0-2283 GCF_008368855.1 Bacillus sp. TE8-1
GACATTATCTCAAAAAGTAACCCGTCGATTACGATTAGAACAGGATTTACCAAATGCAATTGAAAATAATGAGTTGTTTTTATTGTATCAACCACAAATTGATAGTAAGGCAGGTAAGGTTATTGGTGCAGAGGCTTTAATACGTTGGCAACATCCAGAGCTTGGGCTGATTTCTCCTTTTGAGTTTATACCTATCGCAGAAGAAACGGCGCAGATTATTTCAATTGGGAAGTGGACGTTACAGGAAGCGTGTCGACAACTGAAAGAATGGCATTCAGCGGGCTATGTAAATCTAAAGATGGGGATAAACTTATCAGCTATAGAGTTTGAACAGAAAGGTTTTGTTCAAACAATCATATCTACCATAGAAGAGGTAGGAGTACCCGCCAATTCGATTGATTTGGAATTAACAGAGCGAATAGCAATGGTAGATGAAAAAGAAACCTTATCGAAGTTAAAAGCATTAAAATCATATGGTGTACATTTATCAATTGATGATTTTGGTACAGGTTATTCTTCATTAGCATATCTGCCTCTGTACCCAATTGATACCTTGAAAATTCCAAGAGAATTTGTTAATAGGATCGGAACTTCTACGGATGGAAATGAAATTATACAAACCATTATTTCACTAGCACATACTTTAAACATGAAAGTGATCGCAGAAGGGGTAGAAACGAAGGAACAATTAACAGTATTACAGCGTAATGCATGCTATCTAATTCAAGGCTATTATTACAGTAAACCTGTAAATGAAGATGAATTTATCGATTTTTTAATTGTAATGCAAAATGAATAAGTGAAAAATTGATATATGTATGAAGTAAAGTGAAAAGAAGCTCTATCGATATGAAGTAGAACTTCTTTTCTTTTGTTTTGTTTATTTTTGAGTAAATATGCAGTTAGGTAGTATTCTTTTAGTGTAAAATAAATGTCTTGCTTTCTTCAAGAACAAAAGGATCTTCTTACTGGAATAAACACCCAGTAAAGATAGCTAGAATTCATGAATACATGGCCGATGCTAGAAAAAGTAACTTGGACAAATTTTTAAATGAAATTATCAAAAATCGTGATGTTATCGGTATAGAGGATTTGTAAGTATCGAATATGTTTAAGCATAATAAATTAGAAAAGTAGTTAGTGAGATACTATGGTCACAGTTTCGAGTCACGTTGGAATACAAATGATTTTTAACTATTATATACTGCAAATCAAACGACTATATATAATAAATTGGTCCAGACTTATCCCTTAGGAAAGTCTGGACCTTTCGAGTTATTTTTATCATTTTTACTCTAACTAATATATACATATGGATTTATTTTTTTTGTTTTCTCATTCATAAAGTGAGTGATTTTAATTGTATATCGGCCATTTATGTCATTTTCGATAGAGATTATGTTATGTGTGCTTAATTACTATAGAGCGATATAGAATTGGGAATGCTGAATGTATTCAAACTGTTCTTTGTATTACTTGTAATCTTCCCACATCATATGTATTGTTACATTTGGAATGACACCATTAGTAAAGTATTTCTTATGCAGATAGAAGAACACTTCGAGATCAGCATTCGTAATGCCGTATAATTTATGCTTTCTTCCCGTTTTTTCTGCAAGTGCAGACATTGCGCGGCTTGGCTTTTTCGACAAAGCCTTCTACGTCAGCAATACGTTCTTCGTATGTCATGTGCTGCAGAATATCTTCTAAATATGTATCTTTATAGCTGTAGTACTTATCTTCAAATGCTTCCACAAGCTTTTGCCAGGATTTTAGTGTTACTAACACGGCATTGGTTGTTTTCCCATTTAAGCTACGTTGATTACCTATCACAAATGATTTCCCCATCTTTTTCACCTCCATTCTACAAATTCAGAAATATATGCCAAAAGACTATAAAATATACCAATTTTGATTATAGCAAAACGAATTTTGTAAAAATGTGCCCTTTAAGAGAGAGTTTTAAAAAAGGCAACACCTTATGAGCCCCTAGAGCCATAAGGGATAGAAAAAAAGTTTGAAAATTTTTTTGGTACGCAACATGGGAAAGATGTTGCCTGTTTTATAGAAAGAGTACGCAAGACGAGAAAGGTGTTGCTTGTTTTATAGAAAGAGTACGCAAGACGGGAAAGGTGTTGCCTGTTTTAAAGAAAGAGTACGCAAAACGGGAAACATGTTTTACAGGAAGAGTACGCAAAACGGGAAAGATGTTGCAAGTTTTACAGGAAGAGTACGCAAAACGGGAAAGGGGTTGCATGTTTTACAGTAGAAGGCCGCAAAAAG
>NZ_QPET01000001.1:2304-104082 GCF_008368855.1 Bacillus sp. TE8-1
TGGGAAGAGGACGCAAAAAGGGAAAAATGGTGAAAGTTTTACAGGAAGAGTACGCAAAACGGGAAAGGTGTTGCATGTTTTACAGGAAGAGTACGCAAAACGGGAAAGGTGTTGCATGTTTTACAGGAAGAGTATGTAACGTAGGAAAGATGTTGCATGTTTACAGGTAGGGTACGCAACGCGGGAAAGATGTTGCATAATATTTTTATTAAATATAAAAAAAGAAGACGGAAAATCCGTCTTCTTTATCTAAGGCCAAATAATATCTGCTGATTTGTAAGCCCAGTCAAGGTATGCTGCTTTACCGCCACTACTAAATGAGAGTTCAAAGTCACCAGCCTTAACGCCTTGTGGAAAACCTTCTTTGTTACTTTTCCATTCTAGCGCTGGATCGCCTACTCTAATTTCTTTGTTTTCAAAGTATACTTTTCCGCTAGCTACATGTTTAAGTGAAACATATAGGTTAGATTGGCCACGGTTTTTGATGTACACTTTAAGGTGACCGTATCCTGGGGTAACACTAAACTTAATAGTATCACTGCTTTTTGGCGGGTTATAGTTAGCCCCATTGTAAGTACCGCTATTCTCATCCATTACTCGAGCGCTAGCCCCCGTTGGAAATGAAAAAGCTGCAAAGACAACACTAAACATTAAGGACACAGAAAATAATACTGCACATATTTTGTTCCGTTTCATAACTTAATCCCCCTATCTTCTAATAATTCATCTCAAATTTATTGTGAGATTTGGGTTGAACATATTGAAAATCATTCAGAGGCTGGTGAAATATCTGCTAAACGCCAAGAGTATATACTGCCTATTGAACAAGCTTTTGAGAAATATATGAATATAAGTTTAGATCCTAATAACGAACTCCCAGAATTTGATATCAACAATATAGAAAAACAAATAATGCGAGAAATTAACAATAATTCTAAACATATAATGATGGAAAATGAGCGTACAGAACTTATTAAAATCTTTAATATATTACAAGATGAAATAAATGAGCGAATTAGAGAGTTGATTATTCCAGGTCATAAAAAGAAAAGAAAGACTTCTATATAACAATTATTGAAAAGATATTAATAATTTAAGACAGAATATATAGCCCTTAGTATAAAAAGGAATCTGGTATCTATTAAGATATCAGATTCTTTTTTATGAATGTATATACGAGTGGATATACATTCCAATATAAAATATAATTCAAACTATGATGATATATCATCTGAAATAACGCAAGGTGTACCTCTAGAAGGGGAAATTTAAAGTAGGGAGTAATTGAAATGAATGAAAAAACAAAAGAGACTATTTATGCAATGGCTAAGGGGGCTGCAGGTACTGTACCGGTAGCAGGACCGATGCTTTCAGAACTATTTGGAGTTGCATTTGCAGATCCTGCGAGTAAGAGAAGAACTGAAATTTTGGAAGAAATGGATCGTAGGTTACATGCTCTTGAGCAAAAAGGTTTTAATATAAGTGAACTAGCTGATAATCAAGAGTTCTTAACAATTGCTATGCAAGCATATTCAATAGCTTTAAAAACACATCAAAAGGATAAAAGAGTAGCATTAATGAATTCAATTTCCAATACGCCTAAATTGGGGATAGAAGAAAATGAAAAGTTAATGTTTTTAAATTATATAGACCAATTTAATGAATGGCATTTGAAAATATTATCATTCCTAAATTCTCCAGAATCTTATTTTGCAGCTGAAACAAGACCTAACCTTTTCTCGGGAGGAAAAGCTACAATTTTAGTTTTAGCATTCCCTGAATTAGGAGACAGACGTGACTTTTATGACCAAATAGCCAGAGATTTGAAAAATAGAGATTTAATTGCCTATGACACACTTCATAATACAATGAGTGAAACAGGATTGTGGCAATCAGGTACTACAGAGGGTGGAAAAAGATTTTTAGAGTTCATTTCAGAATAATCTAAGCAAGCGTCTATAACTTAGAAGAATCTGTTTTTATTTTTTAGAACGGATTTTTCTAAGTTTACCAGTGAAAGACTACTTATTTCATAGATTAGTATTATGCTAGATGGTAATCAAATTATACAAAAGGAGAGATTTGATGAGTAAGTTATTTTTAATTGGGAATATAAATTATTATTTCTTTAAATTACTCATAACATACTTAAGTTAAAAACTTGTAAAACACGGTGCTACTACAATCGTAATTGTGTAATGTATAGATATATCGTTAGTATATTTGATTCCGTTTATTCCCACACCTTTTTTTGTGTTGTGGTTGAGTTGTAGAAGCAAGTTGCGTCTTGTTTCATTTGTGAAAGGGCTTCTTTGAGCCGATTAGTGTATATATAGCTTATTTTGCTATGCACCTTTTAATCAACTTGAAGAAGCCCTTGTGTGTTGTCTTCAGGTTTGAGGTTATTGTATAGCCAGCACTTTAGGTAATTATTATATTACGAAACATCATAAGGGAAATTATAAAATAATACTCATTTACATGACACTATTGAAGAAATTAAAGAACTAGCGAATCCTTTATGGATCAGTTCTTTATCAATGTTGCAAGCGCGCAATAAAAACTTCAATACGAAAGCTACGACATTTAATGATATTACTATTTCTGATTTAAGGAATTTGAAAGTAAGCTTAAGTCTCATTTATGCAACAAGGAATATTAGTCGTACAAGTATAGAAGAGTTGAATCAGAGCTTATCCATTCAATCGGGAAAGAAGATTACTTCCTATGAGGAATGGTTGCTTCATGAAAACAGAGGGATTATATGTGAAATGATTGATGAATTTCGAAAGAAAGAGTGGATCCATCCAGATTCAAAATTCCAATTAATGTAGGGGGGATTATTATGACGAATATAATGGAAAGTTTACAAGCCGAATTTCCATTCGAACAATTAGGTTGGAAGATTACATATACATTCGAAAGCCAAGGGCATTTTTACGCGTATATAGCTCCATTTGTTGACGCTCGTGCCATTCAGGACCGATTTGATGAAGTCTTGGTATTGATAGATGGCAAGTGTTCTATGAAAAATAGGGTGAGAAAGCAACAAAATGTACCATATAGATGTTGTTTCGGTACAAACTCATCTAAGTTTATGTATACCAATTGATTTTGCTTATCTTCTTGTTTTCCCATCATAACCGAACAAAACCTCTAAAAATAAAAGAACCTATATAGTTTATAGTACTACATAGGCACTGAAAATGCCCGAAGAAACTGATCAATTCGAAGAGTTTGGCAAGAGTCCTTTGTCGAAGGTCCCTGACTGCTGATAGCAATTATATTTTTTAAATACCGACTGAGTTGATTAAGCCATTTCTCGGTTATCGAAACCAAAAAAGAGATGACGGGCAAACGTTGCGTAGCTTGCCGGGTTGTGTATTGCATCATCTGCACTCATCTCATTGTAACGTCTAGCAAATTCCGGCCTATTGTTGAATATGGGAGTTAACCCCAGTACTGGCGCTAGCGCAGGTGATACATACCACTCGCTGATGTGAGTTGAAGGTGTGTTGCTTAATCCGTCATTGACGTGCACCGCCTCGTGAATCACCGATGAGGCACGGTTGCGCTCCGAGCGGAGTGGAAAGTTGCGGGTAAAGTTTATCCGCGTAGCTGCGCTCGGGGGCCATGGACTGGTGTAGGCGGCAGGGATATCAGGTCTGAGATCGGAGACTGCTTCATCATCAGTGCGAAAACGAAATATCCGTGCACTGTCGCGCAAAGTTGCCTCGACTAATGCGAAGGTATTAGAAATATGGGTAATGCGCGCTGTGTCTGAAGGAACGAAATGGAAATGAGTATCTAAAGCCTGCGTCATTACTGCCTGGTCAGCCGAAGGTAGCGTGCCACTCACTAGGGCAGCCAGCCGATTTCTCGTCACGTTTAACCACTCTAGCGCCTGCGACTTTGCTTTTCCCGCTAACAACAGTTCAGCTAAGCCTTTCCAGTTTTCTTGAATAGATTGAATCCCCCCGTCCACATGAGGTTCCCCTACTGTCACCCATTGGAACTTTAAGTACTTATCGTCCTTAAACAGGTAACCGGCATTGATAAAGGGTCCTCCCCCATCTACAGCAGCATCAATGCCCGCTGCAAATGTGGCCGGCATACCGACCATGTTGCTAATCTGCTTTGGATAGTTCGCATCTACTGAACCCTCCGCCCAGATGTACCGAATGTACTCGTTTCTCTTGAAAAAGTAGCAATAAGAATCGCGATTCAATTCGCCGTTGAACGAGGCGTCAATATTAGAGAATGTATTTGGCAGATTCCACGACGATATCTCTCGGGTGGAGTTTGGATCAAAGGCAGGGGGAGCAGGGCTCCATCTGAATCGCATGTATAGATTCCACAACAATATCTCTCGTGCAGAGTTCGGATCAAAGGCAGGGGGAGCAGGGCTCCATCTGAATCGCATGTATTTTTCACCAAGGAAGAAGTATGCATATCCGAGATAGGGCCCTTTTCCTCGCAACGCCGCATCTAGCTTTGTAGAGGACCCAGCAGGGGCGAAGGAAGATGGGAAGCCAGAAACATTTCCCGGGGGGAAGTTCGTCAAAGGATAAACCCCATCCCTCACGCGATCTGGAACTGTAGCGTAATCATAGACGACGTACTGATCTGCCAAGAAGAAGAACGCCACATTCGTGCCGAGTTCACCGGCAACCGCTGCATCTACGAATTTTTCAGCCATAGTATACTCCTTTCCTTACAAATTATAATTTTTTCACTTGTTCAAGTTTATGTTTATGTCACTTCTAAAATGTTAATTTTATTAAATGATTTTACTTTTAACTAAAAAAATACTTGTAGACGTTGAAAGACAAGCGATTTTGGGCGTTTATTTAATAATTCTCATTATCCAAAGTAATCCCATCTTCCCAGGTTGCTTTGGATAAATTGAGGGTTCTGTTGCAAAGTGCTCTAAACCACGTTACATTTTATAAAAAATGAGTAGGAGTACGACAAGATGAGATATTTTAAAGGAAAACAGTTTAAGAAAGATATCATTTTAGTAGCCGTTGGCTACTATTGTCGTTTTTCTCTAAGCTATCGTGATGTGTCTGAAATTCTGAAGGAACGTGGTATTTCAGTTCATCCACAACGATTATGCGCTTGATACATGAATATGGCAATCTGATGTATCAGGTTTGGAAAAACAAAACGGTACAGTTATCTTGGCGTTTGGATGAAACCTATATTAAAATTAATGGAAAACGGTGTTATTTATATCATACCATTGACAAAGAGGGGGCAAACGCTTGGTATTCAACTACGTAAAAAGAGAGATACACAAGCGATATATGCTTTTATGAAAAGACTGGTTCTCACTACAGATAAGGCCCCTTCTTTAATTTGCGTATTTAAAAAATTACAGAGGATAAACTTTTACAAAAATACCTTTCATCGTACAATAAAATATCTCCATAATCTCATCGAGCAAGATTATCGACACGTGCAGCGCCGTTTCGCTCATTCCTTAGGATTTCAAAGTCTTGAAACTACCAATCACTATACCTTTATCGTTTTACTAATTTCTATTTTACAAGGGAATGATATCCATATAGGTTATACGTTGATTGGTTTCCGTTGGTTGAGCACCATAAAATACATCAATTTCTTTGACAACAAGCCGTAATGGATATCCTTGATTTTCCTCTGGGATGGTCACTTGACCTTCCCATATGAACACACCATTCGCATCAGGGGAGCCAGGATGGAGCACTATTTCATCTAAATTCGGCACGTCCTCCCAACCTATGGTCTCATCCTCAATCTGAGAAAGCTGACGTTGAACTTGGATATTCATCAAACTCGTAACAGGAACTACCGTATTGTTTTGTACGTTTAATTTTTTTGCAGAATAGGTTACACCGCTTATCGAGACATTATAGACGCGAAGCTGGTTTGGGTCCTGTGTGACAGTTAAAGAACGATCGGGTGCAGTTTGAACGATGTCTGCAAGAACTACGGGTGATATACGTAAATCAGCAGGAACGATCAACGATTTTGGTTGGAACCGGACAAGGGCTAGACGAATAAACGGGTAATAGGCATTACCGGTATTAAGTTCCAGGTCACTGTACCACATCTTGCGTTCGCTATCCCAATCTACATCGAAGCAAATGACCTTTACAGTCTCATTTGGGAGTTCGAATAAGTTAACATCATAAACCTCTTTATAATTCTTAAAGTCTGCTATGGTCGGCAGTGAAAGTTCCGGTGATTTACTGATTGGATCTTGACCCCAAAGAGTCAAATAACTGTAAAGAGGCTCACTTTGAGCTGGCAGTTTATTTTCGACTAAAACGACACCAAGCATCTCACCGAGTCCGGAAGACCACCATCCCCGGTCGAGATAAACCCGGACGCCGCCTTTTCGCACACTAGTAATCTCTCCTTCAGGCTCAACTATTTCTTGCCAAGTAAAAGTGGGCAAAACGTGTTTAACTAGAGTCTTGGAAGGCCTTGCGGTGCTAAGGACGTCAATTTCAATCTCTTGAGTATCCCGAACAAGGTCCTGGTTTGGTATGCTGGGTGAGAAGTACTCACGGAAGCGTGTAGTAGCCCTGACTTTATAGCGGACACGCCTGTACTTCGTATCTCCAAAACTATGTTTCGCCACCTTGCTCGCCAAATTTATTTTTTCTTGTTGATCTGGAGAATAAGGTTTCAGATTCTTAAGTATATTTTGCGCTTGATAACTGTTGAACACCAGGCGTGATTCGTTAGGCTCCAAACGTAAGGCATCAGGATTGGCGGCATCCGAAATATTAATTTCTTTTTCTTGCTCCAGCCAAATAGGCAATTCCATCACATGATCACGGAAATCGACGGGGACTAATTCTGGTTCAGGTTTCGTTATGTCGTCAACGCCTTCTTCCCATTCAGCAAGGATATCCACTTTGGAAGTGCTTGGTATATGCACATAGATATTTCCAAAGAGGTATGCTTCTGTTTCTTCCGGCTCACGTGCCTTTATTTGAAGAGTAGGCTGCGAAGGAAAATCGAGCGGCTGCTGAACGGCGTGAACAAGAGTGATTTCCCGATAAGGGGTGAACATCCATGGGCGCCCATTTAAGATGTCTTTTTCCAGAGCAAATCGATTCGCATCGTTCCACCAGGTTTTGTCTTCCTTTACCCACTGCAAAAGTCCCATTTCTTCAAGATTTCCTCCAGACATGGAGCTGACGCGAATGTCGGCTTTGGTTGCCTTAGGGAGATAAATGGTAAGAACCCGGTTGATTTCGTCCCACTTAGGCACAAGGGAGCCTTCAACAATACGCAGGCGGAAGGGTTTAACATCATACCAAGGATATCTATCAAATTCAATGAAAAACAACTCCCCAGTAAAACCAGGCAGTCCTTTAAATACCACACCGGATGCCCATGGGTCAGGCAAGTAAGGAAGAATCAGCTGCTCTTCGGTGTGGACCGCGTAGCCTTCGTTCGATGAAGGGTCCGACCCCGTGCAAATAAAGCGTACGGAAGGCAATGAATAATCATCAAATGTGCCAGCCTCACGAGTTGCCAGGTTATATACATCCTGGATAACGGCACGAATCTGATCCGGGGGCATCCCGCTATTCTTGGCATCAAGAGCTTCATCCAGGAGCCCATGCATCTCTATCATTTCAAGCGAGGCTTTAGGTGCTGCGACATGCCTTTCGTTAAAAGGCTGATAGACACAAGTGGCAACAGCATATTCCTTTGCCGTTTTGTTATAGTTGCTTCGTATGACCAACCTCTCCAATGATTCACCTTCTGCATAGGCAGTCGTATCAGGACTATTCAAATTGCCACTAGGGCTATACAACTGTCTAGGAACAAGTTCCGGAGGATTGACCGGATCAAAGCGGAGGTACTTAAGGAAACCAATGGGCGAATTTTTAAGCGATAACGCTGCTTCAATCTCTTTTGCTTCATCCAAATTTGGTCCATTGCCTGCCAAATCGACTGTTCGGACACGGAATGTATAATCCTTCCCAAAACGGAGACGGGGCAAGGTTCCATTCTCGACCGTGAATTCTGTCTCTAGTCCAAGTCGGGTCATGGCAGTGTTCTCAACTTTCTGTGGCATAGTTTCCGGTTCGGCAGGATTTGGAGCGCTCGAAGTCCGGCTAATACTCTTGCCAGGGCGAGGGGCTGACAAACTCCAGTTATGCCATGTGAAAAGAGACTCGTGAATGTAAAGTTCCTTAACGGGATCATTCGTTGCAGGCGAACTTGTGACGCTTGGTTGTACAAAGCCCTCGTCAATAATCTCAAATGAGGTTGAAGCGTTAAGTATTTTATATTGGCCAAGCCTCCAATGCAGTGAAAACCGATTATCCTTTTCATCTATGACATCCAGGCGGTACCCGCGAACCAGGTCTTCTGCATACAGGGGTTCAATGGTACCACTGGAAAGCTTCTTGTCTAATTCGCCCGATCGGTTGAAAATATCGTTTAAATGTTCGGCATTTTTGCTGCGTACAACTGAGATGCCTCCAGTACGCAAGGGTGATACGCCGGAATTTTCGTTTGCATCAATGGGTTTATCGTTCACCCCTTTTCGATATTGAGCCGCTATACCTGCCGCCAGGTTTAAGGTCTTGAGTGCGGCACCATCGACATCAACTTGAACCAATTCGACTTCGTCTTTTTTAGGGGTCCAAATTCCCCCGCCTATTTCTTTTGATTTAGAATGAGCAGTAAATAGTTCTATACCATTTTCCTCCCAATAATTAAAAGCCGTCCATGGACAATGGTCTTCCGTCCAGGAGGATTGAGAGGTATTTGGATTGCGGGTAGGGGATTGAGATTTCCAACTAGGAACGATACGCAGTTTAAACTTGTCGGAATCCTTACCTGTTTTCGGTATGGAATCAGCAGGGATATATAAGTCTATTATCAGTCCCAAGCGGCGCAAAAGCTCAGGATAATCACCTAAAGAAGAGAGCATTTGATGAAAGTCGATTTCCTGTTCAAAGTGCGCTTTGGCTTCAGGACCTTCAGGCAGTGTAGTTGGTTCTGCCTTTGCTGGACGATAGTGAAAGAGCATGGTGCGGTAATAGGCCTTTTGAACATCAATATTACGGACACCGTCAGGATTTTGCGTGCCACTTGGTCCGGGTGGTGCCAATGGCGGTCCACCAGGTGGGCCTTTTGGAGTTGGTGGTTTAAAAGGAAGTTCCGGTATAATCGCAGGTCCTGTCTTTCCAGAAGCACGCCGCGTACGAGCTCTGGCTTTGGCTTCTTCAAGAGAATTGTTCAACAGTTGGCTTAATTCATCCTCCTTTTTTTCTTTTAAATTGTTGTAAACGAGATCCTGGAATTCGACCAGTTCTTTGATTAATCCATAGATACTCACACATTCTTCATTCGAATCTTCCCTATACGAATCTTCTCCATTCGAGCCGCCTCTTGGACCTCCTCCATTAGAATCTTTTTTTGGTGGAATTGTGCAAGGCAGGTCATTGCGCGCTTCTTTAACAAGTCTTTGATAAAATTTCTTAAGATAATCCAAAACTTCTGTAACCGGATAACTCACGATAGGTCGGTTGGAAAAGTCATCAAACACGTGCGGATGAACGGGAATATCTGATTTGAAAAGTGAAGACCAAAGCTCTTGAATGGGAGGAGGGGACACCCTGATTGCTGGTACCTGCCTCGGCTGTATCCCGTCATGCACCTCGATAGAAAATTGCGCTCGGTCGGGATGCATATTATATGCCCAGTTCAGAAAATCGGGAAATTGGTCCAATTTATTATTATTATTATTTTTATTATTATTATCGGTCGTATTTTCATCAGGATGTAAACGTGGGTTTACATAAACAGACAGTCGCAAATATTGCTTCTTTCCACCCTTTGTCACGATATCCGTTGTCACCCCATTGGGGAGGGCAATCCAGAGAAGACTTTGAGTTGTTACCATAAGTAGCTCCTTTCTAGTACAATTTAATCAATGGAATGAAATTTATAGATTGATAACTTTTATGCAAATGCCATGCAATATTTTTCCCACTCATAAGGATAGCCGCCTTCATATTCAGGCCCCATAATCTGTGCAAAACTGGGATCCCCTGACGCCCCTGCGAACCGGCGTTCGACAGTGAGGCTGATGCTCTTACTAAAGAAAGCAATCTTAACGCCAACCGTCAAAGTGGCTTGCCCCCAGACTTCTGATCCTGTTCCCTTATCACGGTAGGTTAGACCTAGATAGAATTCTACCGTAACCGAAACCAAACCCAGAACTGTCACATTGCCGCCACAGCGAAGGTAACCAGTCAGCTTTACTTCTTCACCGGTCATGCCAAAGTAAATGCCTGCCATAATATGGACACCGCCACTGGCCACTCCTAGATTAATGCTGATATTCCCGCCAAATTCAATGGATGCCTCAATCCCTTGTATTCCCTTAGCACTGAGTGCAAGACTAAAGAAACCGCCGCCTGCAAAGCCCATTACCGAGACAGTGAATGGCTTTTGGCGCTCCGAAATGGAAAACGTTACACCAACAGGCTGATCAACGAAAGGAAGAGACAGAGCAGCAGAAAGATTGATATTCTGTAGGCTGAAAATCCCAACGCCGAAGGCCGGGATGCCGAGTGTGAAGCCTGCCCTAATGCCGGATGCTGTCACATCTATGAAAGGGGGGTCGGAAAAGGCATTAGCAGGTATGATGTTTTTTAATGTTTCCACAAACTCGAGTGGTCCCTTGAATACGAGATCGAGGCCTTCCGCAGTGACGTCCATTTTCTTACCGTTCTCAGCTGTAAACCTTAACAAAGTAAATTTAAGCAACATTGCATTTGCAAATTCCAAAGCAAACTCCTTTAGGTTACCTAGGGTCCTATAGGTAGGAGGCCTGCCGTCAGGCGGTGTAACCATTTGTGCATCTAATGTCAGCTGAGCATTGTTCTTAAATCCTGTAGTACCTCCTTGTGTAAGGAATTTAAAGAAAGGTACTTTATCTGCATCTTTAACCACTGGCTTCCAGAAGAAGCGTGTTTCTATGGCGTTATTTTGCAGACGACGATTCGTTAGCATAGGGGCTTCGAGCTTAAAAGTGGGATCATTCAGTTTATTTACTAATTGTTCGGGTGTTAAAGTTTTTTCCAATTCCTTGACTTTTAATGGATCAAAATTAAGAACTTTACCCAGAATATCCTCTAGTTCGATACCCCCTAGGAATTTTGCACCTACAAACATATGTGTGGGGTCGAACGTGCCTGTTTTTATATCTTGTAATTTATCGACAGGGCCCAGCGCCCGCGACAACCCTGCAATCGATGTATTAGGTGTAATGAGACCGCCAGCCTTCTCTGTAGGTAAGGATAGTTTCAGCGGGTCAGGTGGCGGGTCCGGCAACGGGTCCGGCAGCGGTATCTGTGGCGGATTTTGATATATAGATTTAGCTAGCCTCACAAAAATTTCACCTTTATTATCTGTTCGGTCAAAACCTTTCTTTAAGTAAGTCTGTTCAAAGACTATAGGTTTTGGCTCAAATTTCTGGCCGGTAAACTGTTCAGCGGCAGGAATGGTTACTTTTGCAGACTCAATTTCTGGAAGAAACCTAGGTTGAAAGAAAGGCAAGTTTTTTAACAGGTTATCTTTACTTTCATCAATAAGCTGTGCCCTAAATGTCACGTTTTCAGTTTCGAGTGTGGTTTTTCCCTTACTGTCAGCCTCGGTTTCCGCAAATGCAATAGGCTGTTGTTCAAATTTCGCAGTTCGTTTTTCTAAATTTTCGTTTTTATTATAAGCATTTACAATGTTAACCCATTCCAGCTTTTCTATATCGAGCCGAACGCACATAAGTGGCCTTTCAAAGGAAACGATGTTCCCATCCCAATCTTCTGCGACCATTTTGAAGCGAAATGGCTCATTCCCATCCACTGGAGTGGGCCAGAAGAAAGGTTCTTTATCATCTTTTAGGTGCGGAGTTGTACGATCGGTTATTTTTATCCATTTAAAAGGCATTTCTCGACGGTTGTTTTTGTACACTTGATCTAAATTTTCATAATTTTTAAAAGGCTCTCGGACTTCGATGTATTTATATTGTCGTAGAACCGCTTTCGGACCTGCACCTTCTTGTTCAAATCGTCGTTCAGTAATCTTTACAATGGCTACGCGATGGCCCGTATCACATAGAAATGCTTTTTTTACGGTTTTCACAAATTGGTCTCTGCCCTGAGTCATACGGTGCTGCCATTGCTCTAGGGATAAGTTGACATAGCCAAGGTTGTCATTAACATCTTTTAAGATCCAAGGGTAATTCCATGCACCTTCAATGTTAGCCCAAGCCCCAGCAGATGAAAGCATCAGTCGGCGTATATTGATGGGACTCGGTTTGTAATCAGATGGAAGAGGAAGACCTTGCGCTTTCAACTGCTGGAGCCAGTCTACTACTTTAGGTATCCCTACGGGCTGCTTTGGCAATGAGAAATCTCTGGTTAACTGTACAATTTCATTACGTTCTTGTTGGGTTAAGGAGCTATTGAATTTATCTAGATGATTTGAAGTAGAAATAAGTTGCGTAGTGCCGCCTTCAAGGTAAAAGTTTTCGTTTTCTTTCTTCTTTTCTCCAAGTATTGTATGCCATAACACAAATCGTCCATCTTGTCCCTCAGGTCGAATGATATTATACCAAACCGCAGATTCTTCAGGAGAAAGATAGAGACCTGTCGGGATTTCCAGTGCAGTCTTCCCCTCAAAAATTTCCGGGATATATGGTGTAAATGGCGTAGTCGAATCTGGTAATTTTGGGACAACAGGTTTGTAATCCTTCCAGTTTAGCAGAGTATCAAGTGTGAGCGGCCAGACATCTTGATAGTCTGGAAGCTTGAACACAAGGCGGCTTGGTCCGGAAAGCATGGCTTTGACTGGAGTTGCTATTGCTAAATGCTGTCCTTCATTAAGGACTTCTTCCACGATATGCTGTGGGGGAAAGTGAACGGTTAAGAGCACTGGTTCAAATGCATTACTCCGGACAAGGTGGAGCGGAAATCCTGTAGTATGTACGTTGGCCAGTTCAAAAATCAGGTCCAGAAAGTCTTCCTTACGTGAGGCTCGGATAAAAAGATTAGACACAAATTTCTCTCCCTTCTTAAAGAAAAAGGATTAGCCTGTCGTCGTAAAAAGCTTAATAAATTTTAAAATCCCCATATTAAATACAGATATGCTTAGAGGAATAGTCCTAGACCATTAATAATGGCACCGGACCAAGGTGGGGGTATTAATTAAAAAATTTTTCCAATTCCCTAATTGTCATATACAACTTATTGTCAACGTCATGTTTCTTTTCAAAAAAACAAATAAGCCCAAAAAGGCTGAAACGGTAAGGATTATCAATAAAGGTGGAATAAAATATATTCCTAAAACCTCTCCCCTGACAGGTTCCAGCGTAACAACGTAACTCGTTCACCACTGTCAATTTCCATTATAAAATGAGAGGTAGGTTAAAAGAGTGATAGAGGGGAAGACTTTAAAAGATAATAGAGTGAATTTATCTTTTACGAATCGGCAGCATTCAAACCTAAAAAGATTTTCAGTGAGCTTAAATATGCGAATAAGTAGCTTAGGAGCTTTGTTGTTAGATATAGGACTGTCCGATAAAAAACTTATTAAAGAGCTGGAACAAGAAAGGCTTATACACGGTTCTCAATTGATTGAAGCGAAAGGAGGAGGCAATAAGAAAATCAATCGGGTTAATTTATCACTAACTAATCAGCGATTTATGAAGTTAAAACGACTCTCAATGCGATTAAATATACGACACACAAAACTTGCAGCCGTAATAATTGAAAAATGCTTGTCCAATGTAGGACTGATAAATATGCTTCAAGACAAATACTGCACCCAAAAAGCTTATCGAATTGTTCCTATTAATAATGGTGGTGGTGAACTCACATTTGTATTAACAGGAAGGGATGACTTATGAACTGGGTAAGTTTTATTTCAAGTGGAATGGCCGTGCTTTTTATTTATGCCTTGTTTGCAGAGCAGGAGGAAGAAAACGAACTCGAACTGGACCTTTATCAATGTATCAAATGCAAACGGCACGTTGATTTGAGGAAAATCTAAAAAAATAAAAAAATCTCCCCAAACAAGAAAATATCATTATAGTAACATTCGAAATTAGCTAAAGTTCTCACGGCTTGATGTAATTCTGAGTTGTCTTAAATGCGACGACGTACGAACCCTGAAAGTATGGTCTTCAATGTTCGATTGAGAGCGAGATCCGGATATATAATCATCTTTAGCGTAATCCCATTTAAAGGAACCTTCTTTAACAATGACAAATTTCGCCCATTCTTCATTCCAGTCTAATTCATTAATGCTTGCTATTTCGTATGTATATCCAACCATTTCGTCTTTAACTGCAAATAATTCTCCCTTCATATTTATAAACAAATACTAAATCTTTCTCGTGCAAAATCTCAACTCCTATTAGTCACCTAATTTCCCTAAATACTTTAGCTATCTTTCTTTTAATTCCTGCTTAGACAAATTAACAATTATTGTTTATGATTTTATCGAAGATGAAAAATAGGGGGGCTATTGATGTCATCTGAATTAAATTCAGGTGATTTAAAAATACATATTGAAGGTGAAGGCAAAATTTTTGGTGACCTAGATCTTCTTGTGCAAATTTAAAATCCTTAATTGAATCATTGGATTTTAAATTTGTACAAGAAGATGATTTTGAAATCGACAAAAAACTTATTTGGTTCTACTCGATGCAATTAGTGCTATGCTGAAGATTGATATGCCTGGTTTCGATAACGATGAAACAAAAAATATTGAAGTTGTTCATCAATTCTTATCCTGGGTTTTAGAGCAAAGAATTCATAAGAAACCTCAATATGCTGAACTATTGGATCAAGATAAGGACGATTTAGATCATGATTGGTAAATGGCCATTCTTTAGACATTGCTTTTAAGTATAATGCGAAAAAACAATCCTTAGAATTGACAATCAGCTTCTAAAAGGTTTTTTATAGTTATTTAATGGAGGTTAGGTATATCTTTAGTTTAAACAAGCTAAATTATTAATAGTTAAAAAATTTTATCCGTTTTTCCCTTGTTTTAAAGGGAATATACATAATAAAAAGAACATATATATGATTATCCGAACCCAAAAGTTTCTGATCTCTTGACAGAATATGCAGGAGGGGTAAGAAATTACCCAACGGATGGGAGTTGCACTTCCTGATCATTGAGATCAAAATGTGCCCTATAAGATGGAGATGACTTCCCTGCCTAGAAGCGAAGTGTCTTTTTACAGAAGAGCAAAGGAGGGCTAAGAATGAGCCCAGCGCCAGTACACAGCGGCATACTCGGTGGCTCGTTGATCGTGAACGACTACTACCGGTTCAGCCAGCTTGAAACCATCGGTCCGGCTCAAATCGAGACCGAATCGACGACCCGCTCGTTCAGCACGCTTGACGAACTGCTGGACCACATCCTGGCGACGGCGGAGCAGACGCACATCGTCGTCAACCATGGTTCGCCCACCCAAGGGCTCCTCATCCGCTTCAGTCCCAACTCGCCGTACAACGCCACCGGGCTGGTCGCGCAAGCGCTCGCCAACCTGGTGGACGCGTTAGTGCAAGGGACGCTGCCTCCTTTCGACGGCAGGTTGCTAAACGTAGCTCTCCAGATGGGCGTTAGCCCGCCGGAGGCGCTCCTCCTCCTCGAAAAATTCGTTCGCGTGCGCCAGCGGAATCCGATTCTCCACTTCCGCGGCTGCAACTTGGGCGGGAACACGGCTATGCTGAACTTCTATAAGCTGCTCTTCGGAGCCGCTCTAATCACGGCTCCGAACTGTCGGATGTTCTATCTGCGTATCCGTCCCCGCCGGCCGGCGAGCGGCACATCGATCGCGCAGCTCGCCGTGCAGGCGCCTTCCACGGCCAATACGAGGCGGAGGTTGTTCCAGGCACCAGGTGTGAGTTCTGTGGGCCCACTGTTGGTTGACGTGAGGGACATCGACGGGCATACGAATGTTGACTCGCCGCTCTCGGTACTCGACGATCCTGCTCAAGCTCAGAGGTGGGGGGAACTCTTGACGGGACGCTGGACCAACACGGCGCCGGAATTCGTCCTCCCCGTCTTGTGGAATGACTTCGAGACAAGCTTTCCCTGCCCGCTTGAGGTCAGTTATCGCCAGCGGCTGTCTATGGTGTAACTAGCGACGACAGAATCATTAGCACTACTGCGTCAAGTCCTGGATGTTTTATGCAAGCTCTTATTCAATATAATGGCCCTTTAGTGGAGTAATTTATAAAAACACCCCTTTAGATAACAGATCCAAAGGGGTGAAACACCGTAATTCTTTTTATTTTTTTAATAAAAATCTACGAGCTGTAAGTTTGGATGCTCCTCCCATTGCCCCCATCATTCCTCTCCCAGATCCGGTACTATACCACATGTTTCGAAGAACAGAAGGACTCTTTATTAGAAGAACACAACATCCTATCAGTAATAAGAAATTAAAGAATATAATGTCCTCATTTATTAAGATACTAAGAGTAGCCACGAATAAGAAGATTTTTGCAAGAACAGTAACGATCTGACTTAATAATCCTCGCCACCAAATCCCCAGATATTCATTATCATCAGCGATAACAGAAACACAAGCTAAAGGGCTAAGTAAGTATAAAAACATGATGTCTGCATGGAAAATTGCAACTGAAAACACAAAAGCAATGAACGTAATTGCAAATACAGCTAGTAATATGAGAAGAGCGGCCCCCTGAAAATGAAGTGTTGCAAAGTTTCTAGGATCTAACATTTGTTCAATTTTCTCTTCACTAATTTTACTACCTTCAGAAATCATCCAGTTTCCCATGTTGTAAGCTACCTCTTCTAACAGTATCTTCTGGATAAAGGGCATAGCTGGTATCAATAAGGCACTTTTTAACATGTTAACAATAACTGGTCCGTAAGAAATGGCATCCCCTGCAGCGTTTTTGGACATAACCTCGATAATTTTATATAAAACGATAGTTAAAACAATAGTAGATTTTATGTCCAGTAAGAAGTTATTAACTGTCGAAAAAAACTGAATCTCAGCACCTTTTTTAGCAATAGATCATTACACATGAGAAGTGCCCACTGAATAAAATCTTGCAGCATCTTTTGAATTGCTTCAACAATCTTTTCTTTGAAATCAAACAAGAGTATTCACCCCTTATTCAGCTTTTTTAACCTTCACGATTTTCCATACACCTTCTTGTTTTTCTAGGGTAATCAATTTGTGATCAAAGTCATTACGCTCTATATTAAAAGTAAATGTCTTTTCCGTTTCATTAAGTGAGGTTTCTTTAATTTCTGTATCATATGTAAACAAAAGATTGGATTGTCTTTCTCCATTATCCAGATCTTCAGCCTTGTTCATAGTTAAAAGATATAGAAGTCTTATTTAATCTTCTTCACTTAAATCCTTAGATAGAGAAGGTTTATTTTTTTCTTTGAATTTTCCCCAAGCTATTGCATTGGCTTCGTCACTTGTTTTTGCTTCAGCTAATTCTTCTTGATCATCGAATGAGTATAAAAACACTTTTTATTACTTTAGTTGCTTTCTCTTGTTCAACTTTAGGATTGAACTGTTCACCATTTCCACCATTACATGCAGCCAGGAATATAATCATTATGGCTGGTATTAACAAAGTAATTTTTTTCAACCTAAAGGCTCCCTTCCTTTGCTGAATTTGTACTATTCTTCTGAATTCGTGTCAGAAGCTGCACCCATTGTGGCGAAGAAACTCATCGCAAGCTCTTCTTGTTTTTCAGCTTCTTTCTCAGCTTTCTTTACTTGTTGCTCATGCATTTCAGCTTCAGCTTTTTCTACTGCTTCTCTTCGTTCATCGGATCTAATGTATTCTTCATACTCAGCTTCTTGTTTTTCGAACCATTCGAGCACATCTTTTGTAGGGTTGCTTTTATATTTAAGTTGGCTTACACGATAAGAATTTGTTACATTTGGGAAAAGCTGAAATTGTACTGCTTTTTTTGCTTTAATTGGATATTTTCCAGTGATTATGATTATAGAATCATCGGGACTCATTGTTAAAATTTCATCCACATTCATGAGGTTACGTGATGAATAAGAATAACTACTTGATGAGGATGAACTTGACGACTGACCTTTCGAATTTGAAGTTGAACCAGTTTCCATTCTTGCGGTTGTTTTTCCCATGAGCTCAGAGTAGTATTTTGCTGTTGTCTCATTTACGTTACCTAGGCAGATTTTAATACCACAATTACCAAGAATGGACTCAGCTTGTTCACGACCGTATTTTTCTTGCAATTGAGTTATATTTTGGACTATCGTACAGACTCCAATTTCATAGCCCTGGCAAGTTGCCAGAAACTTCTCATAGTCGGGAAATTTCCCTAGGTTCGGGAATTCGTCAAGAATAAAAACCACAGGTTGCGGTAACTTAGCACCGTGTTCGGCACCCACTTTATATAGTTCTTGGAACATTTGATTAAAGAATAAATTAATTAAACCTTCCAAAGTTGAGTCCATAACCGGAATAATCACGTACAACGCAATTTTCCTTCTTCCCACATCTCCCAAAAGAAGTCTGAAAAGCTTGTGAACCGTGAAACTGAACTAGATGTAAAATCACCAATTGTCGTAAGCATACTAACAATAATATTCGCGCGAGTTTTTTCTTGAGACTTCTTGAATCCAAGTTCATATGCTCTTCGTGCCGGATGAGTCTTATCAAGTCTTAAAAACTGTTCGTCTAACTCACTTGCTCCACTTGCACTTGTTTCTGGATCAAATTCTTGTAGAAAACCCAGAACACCAGCCATGTTACGCTGTACAGGAGGTAGTTCATGAACAGCGTAGAGAATGAGAGCTTTTAGTAAGGAAAATTGGGCATTGTACCAGAAATCTTTTCGTGTCGGATCATTTTTGGAAGCAACAATGGTATTTGCCACAGTAGAAGCCTGTATTTCCTCTCTGACGTAATCGAAAGGATTATAGCGATCTGATGAATAGTCCATCTCCATAAAATTGACTACATGAACCTCGTAGCCTTGTTTTCTCTTAATCTCACTTGTCATTTCAAAGACTTATTGTGATAGGTAAGGGTTTGATGTTATCTCCACCTTTTCCCCCACATCGCACCGTACGTGATGGTTTCCCATCATACGGCGTTCCATCGTTTTCAACTGACACTATAAGTTGTTTTATATTGTAATCGGTTCATTTTCAGACTTAGTACGAAGTTCATTTAATTTCCTTAGTGATTTCTCATTAAAATTGAGCGAGCGAAGTATGCCTTTGATTTTCGCTATGTTGGTCATGTGAATTAACCTATGGACGAATGAGTCGACAATGACTAAGTTGCTGTAAGTATCAGTCCCTCCTTTATTAAGAGGGACTATATGATGACAATGTACTCTGTCGATTCCAATGACATCCCCAATCACATAACATTTTCCATATTGAGCGACATACTTAGATATCCTGTTGTCGTTATACTCGATGCTCCTATTTTTAGAAAAGGTAGCCATAACTTGTTTAAGAACGTCCCTAGGTATGGATTGGAGATTTTCATGGATTTTATTTCTTCCCTCTACTGTGTAATTACAAGTGTTTTGAGAAAAATTCCATGGGTTTTTATGATGCATACCTGTAATAGGAAGTAATGGTGTGTTACAAACCGAATATATTTTGGTATTAGGCAGAATGCCTTTGGCTCGCTTTTGAAACTTCTTAGGAGTTTCACTAAAACAAATTTTCTTACTGTTTTCCCTAAGTCTGTTTTTAATGGATTTGAGAAGAGTGTAGCTAACCTCTGTCAAATTAATGTCGATTTTAGTCGCATATTTGTAGTAATTTTGTATTCCAATAAGGGTAGTGTTATATCTTATAACCGCTTCAGCCGTTGGATTTTCCTGTATCCCTCTAATCTTGTCTTTTAGAATTCGTTTGGTCTTTTGTATAGCTTTGTCTGTCATACTCGTTTTAGCTACATATCCATACCTGGATTGTCCTTGTTGAACTAATTTGACCTTAAATCCTAAGAAGATAGATGAGTTCTTTTTGAGATTTACAACTTTTGATTTATCTTTATTAATATCTAGTCCGAGTCGTTTCTTCAGAAAATCCACGGTAGCATAGTAAAATTTCTTGGCATCTGTATATGTTTTACACATTATTTTGAAGTCATCTGCGTAACGAACGAGATGTCCACCTTTTAGTTTTCGATTCTTACGCGCCCATACAAGCCATCCAGGTGATAGTTTTGCATGTTTAGGGGTGAAATTCTCCCATTGATTGCACACCCACCAGTCAAGTTCGTTAAGTACTATATTAGAGAGTAAAGGCGAGATAATCCCACCTTGCGGTGTGCCCTTAGTAGGAACTCCTTCTCCATGAATTTCAGATTTGAGAATTTTAGAGATTACACACAGAAGTGATTTATCTCTAATTCCCAATGTCCACATCTGTTTTAAAAGTTTACCGTGGTTGACATTGTCAAAGAATCCTTTGATATCAATATCTACGCAGTAATGGTTGCGATACATATTCATAAGACTAACCATTCGACTTAAAGCGTGATGTGTGCTTCTATTCGGTCTGAAACCATAGCTATGGTTATAAAACTTTGCTTCACATATAGGTTCAAGAACTTGTAATATGGATTGTTGGACTAACCTATCCCAGATAGTGGGGATTCCTAAAGGACGCGTTTTACCATCTCCCTCTTTAGGTATATATACCCTCCTGACTGCATTCGGTTTATATCGCTCCAATCTACGTCTAACTTCTTTAATAATTTGTAAATCATTAAGGTACCAGATGTCTTTAATTGTTAACCCATCTACACCAGCAGTTTTACTACCTTTATTGGTTTTAATGTTTCTATATGCTAGTCTAATATTTTCTTCTGAACCAATAATATCCATTAGCTTATAGAAATTGTTACCATTGAGACTACTTGAATATAATTCGTCATACTTAGATTGCATGTCATAATACTCGTTATGTCTCAGCTTTGGTTTCTTCAACATGGGCTGTAGCCTCCTTTTCAAGAGGGAACTACATCTCTTAGTCTTACCCGAATCCATGTTTACCGTTAGTAACTGTTCAGTCTTCAATCGACTAGTGGCTATCCCTCCACGTTCATTAGACGTTTCACAGGTACTGTGCCACCACTTTCACTACCATAAATCCTGGTTATATAACGAACTAATATCATTCGTACTTTCCCACGAAACGCTTCACTGGAAGCAAGCCCTCTGCGTTGGTAGCTTACCACGTTCCATCATTCTTATCTGTACATATACACTTTTAGGTTTCTCCTATAAGCCTGTTATCTTGATATTGCCTGTAACAATATATGGACGTTCATAAAGGAGACTTTTACTAATCCACAATAACGACACTAATTGTGCCAGCATACCTTTCGATATGCTCCCGTTATAGACCCGTACAATCGGAGATTCGTCTGCACATTCAAATCTCGAATTGCATTATTGTGCATTCTAACCATAAGTGTTTTGTAGACTCCCGGCCTATAGGCTACACTATCCACCTCTGGACAGCTTTCGTATCTGTTTGATTTACGGTAACTCTCAGCCGACTTCTTCGAGCTTCATACAATAAAATTCTTGCTAACTTTATTGCATGTCGAAGGTTTAGAGGAAGCTCTTCAAGGCGTTACCCTATCATTTAACTTCTCAGAATGACAGTTCACTGTTGAACTGTTTGTTCGACAGTGCCTAAGCTTTTCACTTAGGAACGTGTCGCACCACCCTTTGGATCAGTAACGACCAAAGAGCATTCTTTTTCATATAACACATTTGTTATAACATAGCTTTGTGTTTTAAATGAACCGGACCTCCAGTTACAAAGTGGTTTCGATTCGGAAGCTTTGAATTCATTGGCTGTACAAGAACGGAATTATTGACAATCCCTAGAACTAAACCGTTATAATCCATATAATTCTGCTTGCTCAATTTGCTTTCTCCCCTTCCGAAACGAGTATACTAGCTTCAATGTCTTTGATAAACTGTTTTGGTGCTACTGCAACAGTCTCACCTTGTTTGAAAATTTCATGTTTATGGGTAAATCTGCTTGAACCATGAATCCCGTATTTGTCAGCTAATTCATATTTACCCTTGCTACCCTTCATGAAGAAAGCAACGTAAATAGCTAACCCGACAGCAGCACTGCCGAGTATGAAAAGAGGATTCTTATCTGCAATTAAGCTATTAGATTGACTAATTGGATGTAGTACGTTTTGGATGATAAAATCCATAGAAGGAGCTTGTGATACATTCGCCTTATTGGCTGCTAGAAATGGAAGTAGACTAGCTATATTGATCACGAACAGTTCAAGAATTACGAGTAGAACAAAGGTTAAAAATATCCGTATTCCAAACGTTTTCATTGTTTTTCCTCCTTTTTGATCACCATTTCAACATGGCTTGATTAATGACCTTCAAACGGTTCAAAAGCCCCCATAAATTCAAGTTTGTTAATTACTGAATTTTTACAACAAGTTTTTTTGTAGGGTAAAGAATTCAAAATGATATCGGAGAGGGAAATAAGGGGACTGGCGAATTGAATAATCAATAGAGAATGCACTATTAAAGACGAATTGAATAAATTAGAGAGAACAAATGAAAGGGGGTATGCACATGGATTGCTGTCTAAACAGACGTACCTTTATTACATTAACTGATGGTTCCGACTTTTGGTACTATCCGATTATTATTGAAAGAACGACAGTTGCTGGCTACCGTTGGGATGGGAACTGTTGGGTGGAGAACGGAATTGACCTAAGAAAAATCCGCTGGTTTAATTGTTTATAAGAAAAAGAGTAATAGAGCGAATAATCAGATGATTTTTATTCCATTATAAATATGACAAGTCTCCAATTTAAACAAAAGGAATATACATCCCATAATGTTAAGGGGGTATATTCCTTTTTAAGATTCCGGAAAGGCAAATAATTTAATATCTAGGGAAAGGAATGCTTGTAACTAAAGGAGCACCAGGAATAATTGGCCATGAAATGTTAAAGTAAATACCCTTACCATTACTTCTACTATTTGCTTCAGTTAATCTAGTAATTTCCACTCCGAGAATGGCAGTAATAAAGGCCAATGGAATGCCGCCTGGAGTAGTTATAACACCCATTTCAGCCAACGTAGTTGCAATGAGACTAGCTTCAGCACCCGTTATTATTGCATCAATTAGATATAGTGTGGCTTGATAATCAAGGGATACTCGCGCTCCACAGACTCCAAATGTAACCCCACTGGTGGATTATAATTGTCCACTCTGTGGAAAACCGGGTATACAGTAGGGTGGCTAACAGGAAATTGATTAGGATACATAGACATATTCCAGTAACCATTGTTTGGACCTATATTAAACATTATTCTTAATGACCTCCTCTTTTTTCATCAATAAGAGTATTCCAGTCTATGTACTTTAGCATAATAGCGTGATAGCGTGACAAAAGGCCCTATTAAAAATCAAATTCTAAACATAGGTCTATGCTTTGTTTAATACAAAGAGTTGAAAAACAACCATGGTTTTCTGAATAACTTCACATAATATTTCCATGATATAGACATCCACCTAATTGAAATAGGAAAACTATTATACATTACAGATGAATAATTATTAGGTAATGGAGGTAGTTATTCAATCTATGGACAATATATTCACAGTAAAAAGGACGTCCTACCTATGACACATACACAATCACCCATTTATATAAGGACAATCAACATTTAATTCTGGATTAATATATAATATCTGGAAAATATAATTAAGGTGAGGAGTGACAGCCTTGTATTATCATCCATTTCCATATTCAAACCAATTGCAGAACCATCATCTCTATTATAAACATAACACATTAGCAAACCCTTTAAGTTATCATTCAAATGCATATCAATCTTATGATCATCAAAGAAATCCGATAATTTACTATAATCCGTATCAAAATGGAAGTTATCACTATAGGCCAGACACTATTAAAGTTGAAGTATATTTAGCGGGAATCTTATGTGAACAAGCTGGTTCAGGAGAATTGAATGATTTAGAAATCTACGGTAATATCATGGCTAACGATACTTTACTATGGAATGTTGATTCAAACCATCATGTGAAAATTTTAGAAAGTAATTTATACCCGATTCAAGTAACAAGACAAATCATTTTAGATTCAGATCAACCTCTAAGAATACACGGTCATTTATGGTCAAATCATTCACTATACTATTGTGAACCATATATTACAAATAATCGACCAGCTGGAGCTGCTGTTTCAGGTATCATAACCGCAATTGATTCTGCCGGATCAGCCGTCGAAAAGGTCCAAAATACCCTTAAGGGTTTTAATAAACCACGATCAGTGGTGCTTGAAATTGATAACAACACCGGCCTAACGTTTACAAAGAGTTCCGAACAGCACCTATACGGTGATTGGGCTGCCATGCCTCCAGATAAGATTCCATCCAAAACAGCGGTTGTATTTGGTTCCCAGAGCCCTGGATCAAGCTCTATAAGAGGGACAGAGGGTTGGATGTGGTTCACGGCACCAGGCCTTGCTATTCGTATTTATTGGGAGAACCCAATGTGGGGAACAAAAAAATGTGATGTAGAAATTTACGGGGAAGATGCTGATAAGTACCGGATTGATAAAAAGTGTAGTAGCAATGATATAGGTGCACTTCTACGTTATGAAATATATCCTCGCTAAAACAGAGCAAAAGGAGGGTGCCCTTGACATATTAGAATTGGGGTCTCTTTTTTTGTTTAATAAACGTATTTCAATAAATATGAATGCTACCTAACATTTGCTTTCCACATTCATTATATAATCTCGTATGGTCTCTTCCGGTTTTGGAAGTAATCCTGCTAGGAACACATCAGATAGTGGACCCATGGGTAAGGGAACAAGATCTGGAAGGTGAAAGAAACTTAATTCGAGAAATTTAAGGAGCTCTCGACGGAGTGACACTTCATCAATAGATGGAAAGCGGATATGATGAACAACGGTATGAAAGCGTTGGTTCGGGGCAGCAGGATTTGAAGTGGCTTGATCAGGCCATTGGCCGAGACCGAGTATAGGATCTTCGATGGTGCTGGTATTAGTTAGGCCCAGGTGTTCCTTCCATATTTTAAGCCTAAGCTCTTTTGCAAAACTCCATACCAGTACGCTGACACCATTCATCATTCCTGGCACGGTAGTCTCATCCACAATACCTAAGTGCATCTCTGAATCTGTGGTATGGCTTCGTAAATTGATGTTCACCGAACCGACTGCGGCATAACAGTCGTCTACAATTATCAGCTTGGAGGTACGTAGATGTCCTTCTCGGGGCCGGTCTGCTGTAGATGATAGACGAAAATGTTGCCAGGGTTATTCTTACGAATCAGGCTGACTGCTTCAGCCCTCATTTTCTCGTGGACATCGGAGATGGATCGCATTTCGTACTTGTGTGAGAGAACCAAAATAATCTTCATGCCCCGATCGGCGGCTTGACGCAATTTGTCGGTCAAAGTGCAAGGCCAGAAGTACTGGTCTTCGATGTAAATATAATGCTGGGCACGATCAATGGCTCGTTCATATGCCAGACGCACTGTTTGTTCCCCTCCAGGGAAAAAGGAATAGATACTTTTACAAGCCAGGGTTCGTAAAACCTGTACATGTTGATTACCTATTGAAGCACCAGCCGGCGGTGGCTCCGCAATGCCTTCTGCCTTCGAACCGCCTGGAACACCTGGTATCGAATGTGGTGCTGTTTCATCGTTCCAGCGCTGACGGAAATTATTCCACACTTGTGCCACGGCTGGCCCTCTTACGGCAACCTGTACGTCATGCCAGGCATCCATAAACTCTTTTTGGCGCTGCGGTGGACTGTAGTGCTCGGGGGTATCCCATCGATTGACGCAAATATCAATCCCCCCACATAGGCACAATTGAAATTGGCTGAACTAAGAATGATGGTTTTCTGGTGATGAGCCCATCACTATCAAGCTAACAAAACAAAACCCCCCTAAAATGAAAAAACGCTATCCTTTCTGTATATTTATTTCTGTATCTGATGAATTACAACTATTTGCTCAAGAGATTCAAAGTTTTTTATCTCCAAATACCTTACGGGATCTTGCTAGAGATGTTGGTTTTGTACAACGAACTAGTAAGTATCAAGCAAAAGATTTAGTAGCTTTATGTGTATGGGTGAGCCAAAATGTAGCTATGACTTCTTTAACTCAATTATCTAGCTATTTAGAAGCATCAACAGAAGTACTCATCAGTCCTGAGGGACTGAATCAACAGTTTAATAAGGCGGCCGTCCAACTTTTACAATACCTACTAGCCGAACTACTAAGCAAAAAATTGGCCGCATCTATGCCGATTTCTTCTCCATACACTTCTGTTTTCAAGCGTATTCGTATTTTAGATTCAACTCCCGGATGTATTTTCATCGGTTTATCCAGGTGCAGGAGGATGCAGCCATACAGCTGGAATAAAAATTCAACTTGAATATGATTTGTTAAGTGGACAGTTCCTACATATTCATACAGGTCCAGGTAAACAACATGATCGCACCTACGGCTCTCTGTGTGTCCCAACTGTGACAGCAAACTATTTATGTATCCGAGATTTAGGTTATTTTCATTTAAAAGACCTTCAAGATATACAAGATAAAGAGGCCTACTATATCTCTCGTATCAAGTTGAATACACGTATGTATCAAAAAAATCCTAATCCTGATTATTTTCAAGACGGAAGAATTAAGAAAGGTACAGAGTATATACAGATAGATATGGAGACGTTAATGAACCCCCTTCAACCAGGACAAACATGTGAAATAGCTGATGCTTATGTAGGAATGATTGATAAAGTGCCAGCTCGTGTAGTTGTTCATCGATTAACAAAACAACAGTAACAAAAACGATTACAAGATCAAATTGTAAGAGAAAAAAGAAAGGAATGACATATTCTCCTCGTAGTAAACGACTCAGTGGTATCAATGTATATATGATAAACACCCCTACAGATATTGTCCCGTTGGGACAAGTACATGATTGGTATTCTTTACGTTGGCAAATCGAAATTTTATTTAAAACGTGGAAGTCATTCTTTCAAATTCATCAGTGTAAAAAGATAAAACCAGAAAGATGGGAGTGCCATTTGTATGGACAGTTGATTGCCATTCTACTCTGTTCTTCTATCGTGTTTCAGATGCGGCAATTGCTTATTATAAAAAAGAAACGAGAACTGAGTGAGTATAAGGCCATATATATGATTAAAAATTATTTTCTTCTTCTTTTCCAAGCTATTCAGAAAGACACCCAAGAGCTATCAAAGGTTCTATTTCGCCTATTCAACCTCCTACAGCAAAACGGGCGAAAATCTCATCGATACGAGAAGAAAATAGTCTTTGATATAGTAGGTCTCGTTTACAATTGTACCATGTCTGATAATCAAGCGGCTTAATTGAAAAAAGGAAACCCGTTAGGATTTATTTCGTATGCAAATCTTTAAAGCACCTACATATAGGATTTCGAAAAAAAGAAATCATCTTGCTTATCGTTGACGTTATATGAGCTTAGCTTGATAGGTATGAGGTGATGGGCTCAAAAACGTGGAACACGATCATCAAGAATGGCTGCCGCCCTTGGGCTATTCATGGCATTGATTTTCTGAACGAACTCCATGTTTTCCACAGGATGTTTGTAAGCTAAACCGGCTCAGACCGGGTAATGTCCATTTTATCACGGCTGAGCCAAAGTGATACCACAACATAGCTCGGACGTTTACCGCCTTGTTGATGAGTGCTATGACTTGCTGGATTAAGGTTGAAGGGCCGGGAAGCGTCGGTTCAAGAAATTGGTCCGGCGAAACCCGTCAGCCAGTCAAGTGAAAATAATCACCGTCTTGCATTGCTGAAATGCGGGCAGCTAAATGGGACATATATGCTTCCCCATCGATGAGGGGGGTGACCTCATTTCCTGAATTAAAGTGAGGGGTTCTCGGTATAATGTCTGCCGGTAGAAACCAGTAATTTGGGTCTGTGTTAGCCACATGCAACTCTTCTCTACTATTATTCTTAGTTATCGCAAAACCATAAACATTGATTAGCTAATGAGTTATGGAAAGAATAGAGCGAATTAGCCAACAAAACTCCGCAGTCCGCCTTCCATAACTGCTTTCTTTATTATTATTCGCTGTGAAATTCTAACTTTCATCAAAATCATTTTTCCCATTGTGGCGCGAAATGCAAGTGTGTTTAAGAAATATGATAGTACGGAGTTTAAATTGCAGAGAATTCGCGTGGGTTTTGATCAGAATATAAAGGAGAGTTGATGCATGAAGGATAGATAATGGATGGGGAGAAAAAGAGCTGGCAAACCAGCCCTTTTTCGAAGGTGCTTCTTCAAATAAATGTGAGGTGGATAGCAGCTATAACGATGGATATAAAGTATTCAGAATTAGGAGCACTTTTAAGGGCCAGCTAAATAAAGGTCGATGGTGCGATCGACAATCGAGCGAAGTGCATTTACCGAATCGTCATCACTAAAGCTATTCTGAAAGACTACTATAAAGTTCGCCTTTGAAAGGTCACCTATATTTCGTTGCACGATTGCCCCTTCAGAAGCGACCCATTCCCTTGACTTTAATGGTCCTAACCCAATTTTTGAATGCGTTACTTTGAAGTTTCTTTCAGGAAGGTGGGGTTTTCGACGCTTGAAATCCAACCAAGATTCGTTATTTCCCAAAGCAGCTGAGACAATCAACATATTCTCCATTAATTTACTATAGGTATTATCATTTTCAGATGTGCTTTTATAGTCCACAAGAGTATGTTGATATATATGAGCAAACAGATTGGCCATATCAAAACATGTAGATGCTTGGGCTGCATCACCATCATTCTCAGTTGGTATACGAATGGGGGGCATGGAACCGGTAAAGGTTCCTCCAACCCAGATTCCGGTCCTGCCTTCTGGGAAAAAAAAACCTCCGGCGGTCAAAGTTCCGTTAATCCAGCTGTAACTAAGTGCCTGGATGCAGGCCGCCGCAGCGTTATTGTCACCTTTAATAATCATGTCTTGGAGGTGCTTTTGGAACGGTGGGAGGAATATGACCTCATGACTAGGGCTCAATGTGAAGATTTGCTCATATATTGGTGACTTCCTTGCATCTTGTTCGTTCACAGGAGTTAATGTTACGTGTGCCTCCCTTAGTATCGAAAGGAATCTATTTTTAATTGTTTCGTCAAAGTCCGATTTTAGCCGCGTATACAAAACGTCTGGTGTAGTTATACCGGAGTCAGTTACAACTTGATTGGCGCTTTTACGCAATTCATATGCTGCGTATAAGACGCCCATTTTGACGAGGCTTGCTGTGTAGAAGCTTTTACCGTACTCTATTCCTGCATGTTTAAAGTCCATAGTTGTGGTTTCGTTGATTGTCACAAATGAGATTGCTGTTCGTTTAATGCTTGGTAATACATCAGCTGCTTCATTAACAGCCCGATCCAAGCACGACTGCAAAAATGGATCAGCCCCAAGTAGTGTCGGATAGGGAACTGGAAATGGGTTTGTCATTAGTTAATCTCCTTTCACTCGGAATGAATCAATTTTCCCGAAAGATAATACTTGTTACTTAGTCCTGAATTAACTTCCCTAAAAGATGTTTAAATACTATCTTTTTGGCTCGTAAATATTTTATTTCCTTTTAGTAGCCGTTGGCTACTACTGTCGTTTTTCTCTAAGCTATCGTGATGTGCCTGAAATTTTGAAGGAACGTGGTATTTCAGTTCTTCCACAACGATTATGCGCTGGATACATAAATATGGCCATCTGATGTATCAGGTTTGGAAAAACAAAACGGTACAGTTATCTTGGCGTTTGTATGAAGACAGAAGAAATTCAGACACCTCAACTGAATCAGCAACAGGTAAATAAGTATATTAATTGGTATCAGCAGAAAATCCTCCAATATAATGAGGAAAATAGATGTAGTTTAAGAGATATTGGAAAGGAAATAGAACTTTTCCCTTCTAATCTTTCGAAATTGTTAACGGGTAAAAGAAAAAGTTTAAGCGGGGAAACACGTAATAAATTAGAGAAGAGGATTGAAAGGCAAGAAGTAGTGAATTTATTGTAGTATAAAAATCTTTATGTTACAGATTGAACAGGGTATCACCAAGTAGATTTCATCTCACTTGGGTAATACCCTGTTCAAATTATAAAAGAAAAAGTGAATTGTAATTTATAAGAGATAATCTTTTTAATATATTTTGTAATTAATGAGTTAAAACCTTCAAATATAAAAAATTTGAAATACTTCTAGTTTCAATTAATTCGTGATATTGTTCATAATTTATTTTTATGGTTAAGCACGAGTTAAATTAAAATATCCTTTGTACGAACCACCATCACCGTTTAGTAAATGAGTTTCTAACTTCTTACGGATTAGATTATGAGACAATTCTTCTGGACGAAGAGCGAGTTGGACCATATCCTTCACTGAAAGATTAACAGTAAATTCTCCTAGGAAGTCATCAGCTGTACCTAGTAAGTTGTTTATTTCTTTTGAGATTACTGGTTCTAATGCTTTTAATGCAACTCCTGCAGCAACTCCTACACCTGGGGTCGATAAGGCTTAGCCCTCCTGCAATACCAAGAGAAGCCTGTTCAACAGCCTTTTTGACTATCCCCATGTGTACATTAGGATCGCCTTGATCTCTTTCAAATAAAACAAAATTTAAAGTTAATCCCATAGGTTTACCATGATAGAGTTCAATGTTGTCAGGAACACTCTGCTTATCATCAACATCTTTGTATAACCTAGTCATACCTGTTGCAGGTTGTGAACCAGGAGCAAATACAGTAAATATAGCATAAATTTCATCTTTTCCGGGCCCATCGGTAGTACCAAAGCAATGAATACCACTATAGGTCATCAAAACTTGATTCATGTCAATGGGACCTATATCGTTCCACCAATAAATTTCACCTTTTTCAAAATGGCTTATTATTCCTCCATCTTCTAACCGGACTTCGTCCGAGGTAGGAAATCCAAGCCAGCTCCTAAATCCCCCCAGTGCATCATACTTTTTACTAATAAAATTAGGAACCCAATAAGCTGGTCCGGCTGCATTTTTGGTATATATGTCACCATTTTGATAGCGGATACGGTAACCCTGTGCATAACCAAATAGACTTCCAGGTAACTCTGGTACAACCCCTAATTTTTCTAAACCAGATATAGGATTTCCTGTTGCTCCTGTTGCACCACCTAACCAATTCCACTTATTTTCAATTGTTTGTTTTGCCTGATTTACAGGAGGATGAAAATGAGGGGCTGAACCAGGTATATCATGACCTGTTACACCTGGCCCTGGCGGTCGTTGAAGTTTACTTACGGGGTTGATCATGTTGAGGATCGACTGGATAACCAAAGTAGTTGTTCATATTGGCTCTTTGAGGGGGAGGTATCTCAGTAATAGTAAAGTTAAGCAAAATAATTTGACCAGATTCTTCAAATCTTAACTTATATTCTGTGCCTCCAGGATGAAAATGGTGTACAGTGATATCTTTATAACCCATATCATCATCTTCATCAATAGGGGGACGGTCCTTTTCATATAAATGACCACCTAAATGTATTCCTTTTTTTGGATCTACATTTTTAATAACTAAAGGTTGGATATCTTTGAAAAAATAAGCACCATGTTCTGGAACAATGACAGCGTTGTTTCTGTCTACATCCCACATTATAGTCTGGAAGTTCGCTCTGAACCAACCATAAATTTCCAATTCATATCCTTCGCCAAAACCTGTACTTTCACAATAAAGAGAGTGCAACTTTACCTCAACTGTTTTAGTTTCATTCCTATTTGTGTTACATGTATATTGATGCGGTATAAAATTAATATCTGGATAGTAGTAGTCTGAAACAAGTAAATATTGGTTATCATTAGATAAGGATAATAATCTAGATTGGCAATAGGGTTGATAGTAGTAGCCTGAAATAAATGGATATAGGTTGTCATCATATAAGGATATTGATCTGGATTGATAATAAGGTTGATAGTAGTGCCATTGTATATAGGGTAAAAATGGATATTGATACAAAAGAGTCACTCCTTAAGTTGTTTTACGTTATTATATTTAAGTTTATAATATATTGAAGTTTGTCTTGTGTATAAATGGGTATTAGTCTCTCACTCAGATATCGAAGATCTGTGTACGTTCTTTTTAGTGAGATTATTATAGAAATCCAATTGCCAAATGGAAATCATTTGCATAGAAATTTATATAGGAAATTACATAATGAAAATTCCTTGATATTAATATCTTGATTGTGTAATATATAAGTATATTGTTAGTTTATTTGATTCCGTTTATTCCCACACCTTTTTTTGTGTTGTGGTTGAGTTGTAGAAGCAAGTTGCGTCTTGTTTCATTTGTGAAAGGGCTTCTTTGAGCCGATTAGTGTATATATAGCTTATTTTGCTATGCACATTATTAATCGACTTGAAGAAGCCCTTTTTGTGTTGTTTTCAGGTTTGCAGGCGGGGTTATTTATTATTCATAAAATAACAAATTAAACAGTAGAGGAGATAGTAAAATGAAAAAAGATTGTAGACACTTAAAACTAGTACCAACAGTAGAGGAACATAAAACACGAATGGAAAAAAATCAGAAATCATATGCTGCAGCAGCAATGTCATCTGAATCCAGAGCAAGAGTGAATCAAATGAGAGAGTGTTTTGAAGCCGAAATTATATTACCGGATGGTAAATTTCAATATTTTAAACCAAACACTCTTAATGAAAAGGAAGCCATTCACGAAATCGCATTATTTATTGAAGGCATTCAGGAAGCAAAAGAAGGCTATCTCATCTTGTGGCGCTTTGTCGGGCAACAAAGTTTTTATCATAGTACAAAGATCGTAGCTGAACCGAAGTATCGTACACTCCTACGTAAGATGAAAGATTATTTTTTTGATTACGAGGAAGTTGTTTATGAAAATGAAAAATAAGAACGAAAGAGGGATATGAAAATGAAAAAAGATAACATGTGGACAGTATTAAATGATCCAAATGAGCGGGAAACAAGAAAGCAATCCCAAGAGCCGGATGATATTTTTGCTGGTATGGATGAGCTATCGGAGATTATAGATGAAGAACTACCATTTTAATAAAGTCGAGGTAGTTTATAGAGGGTAAAAGGGAGAACTAAGTGATGTATTTACTTGGATCTTCCTTTTTTTATTGTAAAAAAAGAACTTGGAGGAAACGATTATGCGTTTAGGAAATGATTTAGTGGCGGGATTTTATCCAACACCACTAACAGAAGGGAATCATTTAATTCAGTTGTTACAAATGGAATCAGAGCGAGCTTATGCTTGTTTTGATCCATGTTGTGGAGATGGTACAATTTTACGAAGTTTTGCAGACGAGGTGAAACAAGTTGGTATACAACTTGATACGTATGGAGTAGAAGTAGATGCAAATCGATATGGAAAAGCAAAAGAGCAATTAGATGTAGTGGTACGCTCGAGCTTTGAAAGCATGATGATTAGTCATGACTATTTTCCACTAATCTTTTTAAATCCACCTTATAATACGGAGCTTCGTACAGATAATGAAAAATCAGAGAAAATGGAGTTCAACTTCCTAAAACGCGCTCACCATTATTTAGCAGAAGGTGGAATTATGGTATATGTTATTCCATATGACAGATTTACTAGAGATGATATCAGTTATTTCTTGGCTAAGAATTATGAGGAAATAGGCTTAATGCGTTTTGATGATGAAAATAAGGAGTTCGATGCATTTAAACAGTGTGTCTTCATCCGTCGTAAGCGTGAATCTACGAAAAATGATACATACTTCAACGATCGATTCGCGAATTTTTGCGAAAACATGTCTGACCTTTCTTTCGTCAAAAAACATGTAAATACATTAGCAGAAATGGTAAATCATAAGGACTGGGCTATACCAGAATTGCGTCATCAAAACAAACTTATTTTTACATCACGAGTGGATTATAAAAGTGCTTATGAAGGTGTGGGAAAATCAGAAGGTATCTCGACATTTAAGAAACGCTTAAATAGAGGAAATGGTTACTCACTTCAAGCTGAAAAAACAGCTGTAGAGAGAGCAAAGATGCCAATTGCTTCTGGACAATTAGGACTATTGCTGATAACGGGTGTGGCAGATGGTTTGCTTGGTGAAGGTGATACACTCCATGCAGTTCGTGGATCTGAAAATGTGTATTATGAAAATTCATTTGAGCAATTGGAAACAACAACCAAAGAAGTTGTATTACAAAAACGCCGTGCGAAATTTATCATTGCAACACCAACTGGCGAAGTCAAAGAACTTGTCTAGGAAAGGAAGAAGGCTATGTCTGTACTATTAGGGATAGGAGCACTATACATTGTATGGGAGTTTAGCAATCGTATATTTCGTATTGCTATTGTACTTACAGTCATTTGTTTATGTGCTTCTCAATTAGGTGCAGGTACATATCTGGAAGTATTAGAGCAATTCTCTGTGTTTCAAGGTGCAGGTGATATGCTACATGCGGCTGAACAATCATTACCAGAGTGGAAACAGTTTATAGATTTTTAACCAATAAATTGAATGAGTGGGACATGAAACGTATCGAATAAGATGCGTTTTTTATTTTAGGAGGGAACTTTATGATGAAGGAAATGATTCAACAAAATACATTTGATCAAGAACAAACACCAGCGATGTTGCAATTAGAGACGGGAACTGTCTCATATACAGCTTTTTGTTTTGCAATGGCAGTAAATCGTCATCATCAAATCCAATTTGTAGTACTAGGTGGGAATGACAGTACATTAAAGTCATTTCGTGCTGCCATATCAATGGGAACTAGTCGCTTGTATTTTGGAGAAGGAAAAAAAAGAAGAATTACATTACGTGTTAGGAAAAAAAATGAATGTAATCTCTACTGGACAATTTGAGTTTATAAATACACAAACAGTAAATAGAAAAAAGGCAATTATTGCGTTTTCTAAAGAATTAGAAGAAAAGTATATTGTTGCAATTGATGAAGCGCCAGAAATGCAAGTAAGAGATTTCTTAATGACTCCTCCGTATGGTCTCCCAATCTTAGAAGAATGGGCGAAGCCAATTTATGAAGAGATGTTAACAAGAAATTTATTACAACCATTAAATGTGTATTTTGATAGGAATGAATTTACTTCTCTATCTATTGCGCAGGTAGCGTTAAAAGAAGAGGATTGTAAAGAGTTTTTATCAGAAATGATACTTACTGGAAAATGTCAATTCCCGCATGAGGGTACAGGTGAAAAAATCAATGAAATTAATGATTTAAATGAATATCTATTGGAATATTCACCTGTCATGCTTGATAAGGTAACAAAATTAGATGAGCCTTTACATCAACCGATGAAAGAACAGGCATTATCTCATTTTGATACATACCAAAGACCATTATTCCCTGTACAGGCACATGTAGCAACAGGTGCAGCAAAAGCATTACAAGTGCAAAAAGGGATCATTATACAAGGGGAAATGTCGAGCGGCAAAAGTGCAATTATGACAGCTACAGTAGATGGATATTTCCATTTGACAGGACAAAAAGGATATCGTACTTGCGTATTTGTTCCACCAACTCTAACTGAGAAGTGGGCAAAAGAAGAAATACGACACTTATTACCAAACGCAGAGATACACCTTATTAAACGCACAGAGGATCTTATTCGTATTCATCAATCTTGGATTCAGGCCGGGAGACCAAAGCCACAAAAAACAACCTTCTTTGTTATTAGTTTTACAACAATGCGAGGAGATTCTATCAAAATGATGCCATTATCTTATAAGCAGACTCCTCTTTCTAAAAAATCTGAGGAAGAGGTGCAAAGATATTATAAGAATGGCTACTACTGTCCAGATTGTGGTGCTAAGTTACGTAAAAAAACGTCTTCTATTATGGTTCAACAAGCTAATGGTGATCAGAAAGAAGTCTACCAGTATAAAGATTTCACAGGAAGTGACTTAGATTCGAAAACAAATAAAAACAGTGTATGTGCTGATTGTAATTCAAACATTTGGAGTCCAAAAGTAAAAACGAAATATGCGAGTTTTAAAGATTGGACCAAATATGAAAATAAATTAGTGCAAGCAATAAAAGAGGGAAATAAACCACTGCAAAAACAACTAGAGTTAGAGAATCGTGTGAAGCCATATGATGCGAAACAATCAGGACGAGCATATCGAAAGGTAGCTACTGTTGAGTATATCCGTAGAAAAATGAAACACTTCTTTGAAGCTTTAATTTGTGACGAAGTCCACGAATTAAAAAGTGAAACAGCACAAGGAACGGCCCTAGGAAGTTTAGCAAAGGTTTGTAAGAAAGTTGTAGTTGGAACCGGTACATTATTTGGTGGGCACGCAAGCGATGTATTCTATACATTATGGCGTTTATTCCCTCAAAAAATGGTGAAAAGTGGTTTTGGATATAATTCTTTAATGGAATGGAATGAAACTTATGGAAACATTGAGAGAACATATTACCATGATGGTGAGGTCACATCTAATATAGCTTCACGCGGAGCACAAGGTACATTAGATAAAACCAAGGTCGTACCTGGTATTTCACCTTATGTGTTTACTCAATTCTTAATGGATACAACCATTAATGTACGCTTAAAAGATGTTTGGCCAAATCCTGTAGAGTTAATTAATGTACCTACGATTCTTGTCGAGATGTCAGAAGAACAAAAACAGGCTTATGAGCATATGAAAGAGTCTTTTGAGAAGGCGATTGAAGGGGCGAAAGGTACACCAGATGTCGGGAAACTATGGCTCACTTATATTCGTACAGGAAATTCGTATCCAGATAATATGAACCACTATCCAAACTATCACTTAGATAATGCGGAAAGAGAATTAGTTTGGTCCAACGAGGAATTCAGATTTGATGAGGATTGTATACAACCGAAAGAGAAGAAGCTGCAAGAAATATTGCATACTGAAATCTCTGAAGGCCGTCCAACCATCATTTATGTATCTGATACAGGATCTACAGTGAAAGAACGAGACATTCAGCCTCGTTTACAAAAGGTTGCAGAGCAAGTACCTGGTGCAAAAGTAGCTATACTTCGCACGAATACAGTTACTCCTCCAAAGCGCAGTGCATGGTTAAAAGAGCAAGTGAAAAACGGTGTGAATGTCATTATCTGCTCGCAAGAATTGGTGAAAGTTGGGTTGGATTTGTTGGCGACACCATCGCTCATTTTCTACCAACTATCATTTAGCCTATTTACGTTAAATCAAGCTGCAAGAAGACACTGGCGTATTGGACAAACTAAGCAATGTAGAACCTTCTATCTGGGCTACAAAGAAACATTCCAAGCTCAGATGGCACAGTTAATTGCTCAGAAGAATAAAGCTGCTGAAGCAATGAATGGTGATGCAACAAGCGATGGACTGAATGCAATGCTTGGTGATACTGGAGGTTTACAGACTCTATTAATTCAAAACATTAAGAGTGGAAATCAATTAAAAGGTTCAACAGAGGAATGGACAAAAGCAGCATCTGATGAATCGAAACGCGTCCTTGCGAACAACGGTAATGTCATTACACCTGTATTTGAATCAATTGAAATTCAATTTACGAATTGGGTGGGAAAATTACCAGGAACTATGGATGTTGCATTTATGAAAGAAGTTCAATTTGTACAAAGGGCTGTTGAATGTATTAAAAAAGAGCAAGTACCTGGAGTTCGAGTGAAGCAGAATGTACTTGAAGTAGATGGAGAGATAGAGGATATCATTCGAACTTTAACAACAATGAATACTGATAAGCGTATGCTTGTACAAAAACAAGATATCACATTCTGGGATTCAGTTATTGTTGAAGTGGATTCCTCAAAAAAGAAAGAAAAACGAAAAAATAAAGTAATCGATGGACAGTATAAGTTTGATTTATTTGGATGATCGAGAGGGGAATATTATGTTTACGAAAATTTTTATTGGTCTATTTTGTTATGTGTTTTTGGTAGTTCGTAATTCAAGGGGAAAATTTCTAATAGAAGAAGCCAAGAAAAAAGAAATGGAAAATAAACCGGTGGAACGCCCTGTTTATTGGTGCCCAAGAGAAAATAAACCTATTGGAAGGGAACAAGAGCGTGTTACTGTTCCAACAAAAGAGATTACCTTAGAAAAGGATGTAGCAAGTATATATGATTTAGTTGCTACATCTGTTCATAAGAATTTGGGTGAGGAAGAGAGTGACAGGTTAAAATATGAGGATATAGAAGAAGTGGAGTATGCTGAAGATTTTCATCATACTCCACTCCTGAGGCTGTTTATGATATTCCTTTTCCAAGTGATGAGGATATACCAGTGGAATTATTAGAATATGAGGACATGTATCCACAACAAGAATATGTTTCAATTCCACCGGAAACGGAACACGTTTTTCCTGTTCAACAAGGAGTAGCTGACATTGAAGATATGGATTTTGTGAGGTGGACTGCAAAAGTAATAGAACAAGAACAAGGACTGACACGGGTCATAAATATGTCTAATAAGAAGCGTTATTGGATTCATACAGAGGGAGAGATATTACCGAAAAATCAATTACTGTATATGGAATTAGAGGTCGATTCACCTTATTCTTATACACTATTTGAATGGAGTAATAGATAACTAGGAAATATATAAATTTATTTCCTAGTTGTATTTTCTTAGTTAAATAGCATGATATACAGCATTTTCTCACTCATTTGTACAAGAATGAAACATTTTTTTATTTTTGTACAAATGAGTGGGACAGAATGATTCACCATATAAGAATATTCGACTATAATGAGGCATTGTACGTCATTGTAATATTAAAATGTATTAAGATTAAGTGATTATAATCTTAATACAGGAGAACTGAGAACTCTTCGCAATATTACAATGCTTAAAATAGATTAAATCCAAACATGAGGATTATATGAAGTGAAAAATATTTATGAGTTAAAAAAATAACAATTTTGAAAGGTGAATGTAAATGATTATTAATTCCCTAAGTAACAATGTAGTAGAAAAATTAGAACAAACGGTGCGCTATGAAAAGAAACAAGTTCAGGTATTACGTGTAAGTAAAAGTAGCTCAAATGTACATGCTTACATGATTTTTCCGGAATTCTCAGAGGTTAAAATTTCAAATACCGAACTGAATGAATATATAGAAAACCTGTCAACAAGCGTGAAGTATGTCATTGATCGCAAGCTGAGTCAACAAGAAATTGAAAAACAAAATCATTCTTTCATTATGACGTGTGAAGTCGAGGAAGATGGTGTAATAGATGATGAAACGATTCATTTTAATACGACATATGTAAAACCACCAACAATTGCAAATAAAGTATTTAAGTTGGTATGTGGATTAGGGAATCGCTTAGATAGCTTAAAAGAATTACATATTACAGTATTAAATAATAATATTAACCGAATTGAAATTGAGTTTTACAATGAAAATGAAACATATGTGGCAGTAGAAAAAGAAGAAATTGCAAATGCTATTATGGGAGCATATACGAAGGCAAATATCTATTATGCAGCAGATCTTTATTATGTTGCGGAAGGAAATCAAATCAAATTAAAAAGCGTTAAACCGAAATTAGCGGGTGATGTATGATGAAACAAGAAAAAGGGATGATTGCAGTCCTATGTACGCTCATTTTAATGATTTTACTACTTATGCCCTTACAAGCAGCTCAGGCTTCTGTAAAAGTAGATTTTAATAAATCGAACGGGAATGACCTTTCGTCATCCTTTCAAGAGGGATTGAATAATCGAGCGAAAAAAACAGAGAAAGATGATTCATTCGGCTCATCAATCATACAAAAGATTGAAGGTATGTATGCACCGGCTTTTAAAGTAGGAGTAAATATCTTTTCTATTTCATTCGTATTAGGCGTTATTGTTATGGTTATGGCATTAATTACAAAGAATGGTCAATGGATGAAGTGGGCGACTGGAAGTATGATTTTCTCGTTTATTAGCATGATGTCCATGAGACTAAGTGTGTACTTCTTGTTTAGTTCCGATGTATTTTCGTTTATGAACATCTTCACGGATTTTTTAGACCTGTTTAAAGCAACAGCACTTATTTTCACACCATTTATGTTAATTGCAGGTATTCGTTTAAGAAAGATTCATGAAAATACGAAACAGCCTGAGTATTATCGTTGGTCTAACCGTGTCATAACAGGATCTTGTTTGCTGTGTATGTTAGCCGTACTCGCTCCATGGCTATTTGCTAATATGTAAAGAACTATATATAAAGATAGGAAAGGTACTGAATCTACATTCAGTACCTTTTATCTACCCATTAAGTTCTTTCTTTCATATTCTTCAAATACTTCTTCTGAAATTGGCGATAGTATGCCGCTCAAATACACAGCGGTATATAAAAAGTATTGCTCATCCCTTGTTTTAATTGTATGAGTACCGTGTTCCTCATTGTTTGGAATAATTCGTTCAATTTTGAGTTGTTTTTTATCACAAATGATCTCTTTTACTCTATATAAATTATGTATCGGTAAACGATCAATATACAAACAAAGGTACTCTAGTAGAAATAGAATAACAGTCATTTGTAGAATGAAAGCAATTTTTAATAGAGTTGGTATGGATGCAAATAATACTAGAAATATAGAGACCAAGAAGATATTTAACTTTGAAAACCATTTTTCGTGTTGATTTAAAGAGATAATACTTTTCTTATTCGGAAACACCTGGAACCTTGTTATAAGAAAAATAATTACAAAGATTCCTTCATAACTAAACCAGGTTTTCCACTCTGTATCAGTAAGTTCTAGCAATATATATATGATACCGGTAGATACGATCAGTGGTACCAGCTGTACCAAACTAAATAGTATGGTATGTTCTAACATTCTTTTCTTGTAGATACGATTAGTAATTGAATCCAAGTTTCTTAACTCCTTCTGCAATTTTCATGATGACACCACCAATAAGAAGATGGTATTCGCCAATTCCTTTTTCATTTACGTACCAACACATATAGTGCCAGATTCCTTCTTTTGCACCATGGTCATGTAAAGGAAAAGGAGATGCGTATTTTTTAGATGACATATTATTATCACCGAAAGGTACCTGTTCTGCAAGTGCAAAACGTTTCTTCGAATCATTTATAATCCAACAACCATAGTTTACAGATCCATACCATATTGCGTCTTTATGAATTGGATCAATAGAAGGTTGTGCTGGATAGCTTTCAGCTAGTATTTGCGCTTTCTCTTCACGAAGTTGCTGATGTATGTGTGAATTCAATGGATCTTCCGTTCCGATTTCATAGGTTTCCTCAAAGTTACCACACTCATAAGGGACAAGGGGATTATTTGAATCAGCTGCTAATTGCAGACTGCAAGAATCTGATTTTGAAAGATAATATACACAGTCTTTGCAAGTGAAAAAGTTTGAAAAAGCTGAATCTGTTTCTTGTTCTGTTACAGTATTATCTACTACAAGTTTTAACATGTCTATCACAATCCTTTTTAGGCTAGTTCGTAAATTAATATAGACGTATCATATCATGCTTATAAACGAATGTAAATATTTACCAAATAAAAATAACCTTATTAATTTTGAAAGGACTGTTTGTATTGAATAGAAATCGAGAATATATTGCTTTGCGAAATTCTATATTAATAGGTTGGTTACTGACATGCATCGTAATAGGCCTATCTATCTATTTTTCTTCTTTTGTTTATTTATTAATCGGATGTTTCATTCTATCGTTAAAATACGGATTAATAGGTACCGTGAAAAATGTGGAAAAACGTTTGCCTACCTGGGCCAACTTTGGCGTCATTGAAAAACCAGTGAATCGAAGAGTGACTAGACCTTTTCAGTTTCGAGGTGGGCTCCTTGTTTCATTAGCATTAGGATTCGTAGAGATGGTGATTAAAGGCTTATGTATCTCATATTTTATTTTAGGATTAGAAACGCATGTATATCGTTTAATGCGCAGAAACGCAAAGATGTAAAAAGGGGGCTTCTATTATGAACGTATTGATATTTGAATTAATTCTCATTGCGGTTCTGATTCCGTTGAATATTGTTGTGAAAAAACATGTACCAAAATGGAAAGGAAAAGCTGGAGAGAAACTGGTAAAACGTATACTAAGTAAATTAGATCCAAAAAGTTACTTTGTGTTACATAATGTGACGGTTTATACGGAGTTCGGTGATACAACGCAAATTGACCATATTGTTATCGCTGAAACAGGTGTATTTGTTGTAGAGACAAAGAACTATGAAGGATGGATCTATGGAAGTGAGAAAGCGGCAAGGTGGAAACAGGGTATTTTTAGAAAGAAATCCTCTTTTCAAAATCCATTTCGACAAAACTATAAGCATATAAAAGCAATTGAATGGGTGATGGAACAACAGTTGCCGTTTGCCAGTTTACCGGAGCAGTTTCAGGGGATTCGTGAGATTATCCAGGAACAAAACAAAATCCAAAACCACTCCTGGATCAACAACAATTAGAAGAAATAGGGCGAATTTTAAACCAATCTTTATGTAGGGAAGAAGAAATACATATAAGCTATTATCGGCAGGGATATATTCACCATGAAATGGTAACGGTAATAAAAATTGATCAATATACAAGAGAAGTGATTACCACTGACGCTTTCCGGAATCGAAGTATATTTACAATTGGGGAAATAGTAGATTGTTGTCTTGAAAAGTAATGTGGATAAGAATAACGTAAAAAGCGCAAGAAAAACATTTGATTGTTTATTCTTGCGCTTTTTACGTTAGTTAATATTTATAAATTGTGATATCTATATCCACGTTCTCTGAATTATAGAAGTAAAAAACTAATGCATCAGGAGTTAAATTTTGTCCCATAAAAAATATCTTTTTATTATCAGGAATTTTGAATCCAGCCCAATTGTAAGATCTTTTGATTTCAACAGGGTTAGTTTCATTTGTTTTAATTGTTTTTTGCTCGCTTTCTAATAAATCAGGATTAAAATTTTTTAAATGTTCTATGTTGAAAAACAATATGATCCCTCCGACATTCTGTTGAAATGATTTAATAAACAAAATTAGTTTGCCAGATTTTCCAATAATTATACGTCAAAACTTAAAGAGGATATATTAAAAAGTAAAGAGAAAATGAGAAAGTAACCCTTGATCCCAGGGGTTACTTTTTTCTTATCGCATCATTACAGGAGGAAAGAAGTGAATAGAAATGTGTTTAGTATTGAAAACATATCGTGTAACGACGAATATATGTACAAATATTTATAGAATGATTGCCGAGATTGCAATTTTAAGACGATTATCTTTTGTTTGGTGTACACTCTATCGTTAAATCGCTTGAAATGACAGATTATTAAAAGAAGGATTACTCTCAATGTCAGTGGCTTCTATTTTTTGTTTTATATATTTTTCAATTCCATCTTCATAAGGTATTTCAATATTATCATGAAATTTCACTACGACTTTCTGTTGCGGATTACTCATTTTTTAGTACTCCTTTTTTGTAAATTGCATGTAATTAATAGGAAACATCAACTACCTTTTGTAATTCTAGCCTACCGATACCACAAATCCACTTCTCCGTCTGGATTAGCATTACTTGCGATAATAGTATGCTGTCCGCAATCTATTATCAAGTTATTTACTTCCCAGGACAGAGGAATGTTATCTCCATCCGAAATTGATGCATTTTCAGCAAGGGAAACTTTTATGTTGATATTGGTCATAGCAGTAAAGTCCGTATTTGGATAATCTGAGCATTGCTGGATTTCATAACATTCCAGTGTTTCGGTTGCCACAACTAGTTCTGAAATATTGTTAATGGACAGTTCGGTATTTTCAATTCCATGGAAATGGCATTTATAACTAAAGGAGCCGTCTAATTGCCTTGTTAGTAACATTCTTCCGTCTAAAGTATCCCCCTCATTCACAGCTACTGGTTTTGTATAACGAGCGTTTCCATTACTTTCTACAAACCAAGATGCAACTGACCAGAAATTACCACCTCCTGCAGCTGAAGGACCCCATTGTAAGACAGGCTGTAGAATATAGCTATATTGTGCGTCCATCAACCCGTTGAATAGGAAGATGGTCTGTCCAGACTGTGTGGTGGGAGCCGGCGGCACAGTCCAGACAGTTGAGAAAAAGTTATACGGTTTGCCTATTCTATTAGTGAACGATGAAGAGGTAATCCAACCACTCACAAGTTCAGAATCTTGGAGAGTAGGCGGACTAAGTGGTAGCTCAATGTCTGTATCTGTTCTTAGGTCAAGTTTTCGAGCTTCGTTGCCATCCCAATTTATTTCTTGTCCCTTTTCTAGTCTGTGTATCAATGATGGATGTCGGTAACCTCCTGGCGTGAGAGCCAGATTATTTGAACGAAGAGGGTTGATAACAGCGTCGCTAGGAATCAGGCGGATATCTTTGTTATTGTTAGGGGTGGACATTGCAATTCCTCCTTTATTTTTGAGTGTAATAATCAATAACTATATCTTTTGATAAGGAAAAAATTTTATACTAGGGTTCACCATATATACCCATCAACTTAAGCTCAAAAATAAGATAAACTTACATTTAAATAAATAAAGAAATTTTTAAAATATGTGTTTTCTTTAAAAATAAGCATACGAAATAAACCCTAACGGGTTTCATTTTTTTACTTATGCAGCTGGATTAGTCAACACGTAGCAAGCGATTCTCTTACTCGATTATGTAGTCAGCTTTATGTAAATACAGCTACACTCTCATGAGTCCGGAAGGACTGAATCAAAGCTTTAATCCAGCAGCTGTCACATTTCTTCGAGAAGTCTTTACTTCTCTTTTCACACAAAAGCTCTGTTCAAATCACTCACTTTCTGCACATATAATCTCTACTTTCAATCGTATCCGTATTCTAGATGCAACAGTGTTTCAACTACCTGATTAATTCGCTACTGACTATCAAGGTTCAGATGGAGTAGTAATAAGGCAGGCGTGAAAATTTAATTAGAATATGATTTACTTAGTGGTCAATTCCTTAACGTGCAGCTTGGACTAGGAAAGAATAATGATAAAACATATGGTACCATCTGTCTTGAAACCGTAGAAGCAGGCGATTTGTGTTTACGTACTCTTGGTTACTTCGATTTAGGGTTTCTTTGCCCATCTCCCGGAAAGGGAGATTGATACAAATTATTCCGAATTTGTGATGGTACCGTTTTGGATTACCTGGATCATTTGGTGCTGGTAAAACAACCATATGTATGATAACAACGAGCTTTCTTAGTCTATCTGAAGGATTACTAATTGATTCTGTAACATAAATGTGTTCGTTTTTGGTACAATATTTCTTTTTAAATTCTAAACGAGATTGTATTGAATTTAGATGTAACTAAATACTGTCTCAAAAGTAATTTGTCACAATATAAATCTTCTACCTTTTTGTTACGTTGATAAATTTATAATTGGTATTTTCTGTCTTATCCCCCTTTTTCGGGGGGCATAGAAACCCATGTAGGGATAAATTCCCACTTATTGTGATAGAATTGTACACATTATTAGTAATAATATAAATACGAAAAGGGGAAACAACGATGAATGAACCAAAGCACATGTTAATTACGTATAGTTCCGAAAAAGCAGAGTCTGGACACGTAGATCCGAATTTCACAAAATTGGTGTACGGAAACAGTAAAAAAAATGGTGAAGTGATTAGAAATAACATAACACCAGGTTCTTATATCTTTTTTAATACCCGAATTGATAATAAAAGATATATTACTTCGTATTTTTATGTAGAAAAAATGTTATTTAAGGATGAACATGATCAAGAAATTAAGGGATTAGGTTGCAGTGCTTCAGAGGATGCGGTAATCGTTATTGGAAGCAGAACATTTTCTAAAATTTTAACAATTCCACTTGTGCTAGATCGAAAAATGATAGGTAAAATTACATCTTTGAGAGCAGATTCGAAATACTTCGCAGCAAAAGAGAAAAAAGGTATAGGTGAACTGGAGGCAATTAAAGATAAAACGTTAAATCCAGCCATTATCACAGAAGAAGAAAAGGAAATGCTAATTGATTTATGTGAAAATAGAGGTTGATCTTGTATAACCTAATAAAAAACGATGAATCTCAGGATTCGTCTTTTTTCACTTCTTCTAGTAGTAATTGATTTGTTACTTATTTATATAATGGGATAGCACCAACAAAACGCGAATTTCGTACGCTAAGGAACCGACTTTTTAATTTGGGTGTTTTTCTGAAATTAGAGGATTTATGGACAAGGATAGAAGGCCCCGCTTGTAGCCTGTACACCTCCACCTTTGATTGGATCAACATCATCATATATTTGTCCAGTGATTTCTTCAGCATGACTTTTTTCCTTTCTATCATCAGTACATCTAATATCTAGTTCATGTATGTTCACACTAGTCCATAAAGAACCTCCATGAGTATTTTTGAATTCAAACTGAAGCAATGGTCCTGGATCATGATTACGATCTGCAAAAATAGTATGATATCTTCCTAATGAAACCGTATATGAAAACGTCATTCTATCCCTTCGATCCCCTTTAATGATAGTAAGTATTGGATTTTTCAATGTAACTAAAACTACACTCTCGTCATCTGCCCATACTATGTCCCAATCTTCAAATGGGAAAGAGAGAGATGCTAAAGTCCCTTCCGGTCTTACACTTGGTATGGCTTTATTTGCTAAAGAAGCTTTTTCTATATCCTTCATTCTATTTAATACACCTCTCTTGAAATTTATTCATTTTTTATTATTTACACCAAGTAGAAAATTTATGTAATTATGTCCTCAAATAATAATGGAACCTTCTTAACGTACAGAAAAATCAAGTTTTTTAAATGCAAAAGTCCTTAGCGTACGAAATTCGCGTTATGTTGGCGGGACTCCATAATGTTTCAGCCCCTTGGCGTGCGCTCCAAGGGGCTGATTTTCGAGAACTTTTATTTTTGAGCATATCAATGAAATACTGGAGTATATGACTAAAATATTTTATAACAATATATTAGGTTTTTCAATGATTTATAGAGAAAAGTATCTCAAAAACGAAGGGGAAAATAATCATCTTTTTATCTCATTTATATTTTCAGCTTATGATTAATTATTGTGATGAATGTATATTTGGTACTGAAGAAATGAAGCTTGACCCTGCGGCTCGACAGAATCATCTACCCTATATATGCCTATTATGCATTTTAACGTTTCGGTACTTCGTTCCCATTCAGTTTTGAAAGATGTTGGTATCCAATTAAAAAAGGGATTTTTCAGATAAACATTGGATTGAAAAGGTTTTTCAATTTCACATATATACTCATCATCTGTTTTTGTTGGGACACACTTACTTATAAACGGTTCTATCAACTGAAATTTACCCAGTTGATTAATGTTGGGAGGAATAAGAAATTCAGTGGTGAAATTAGCTGATCCAATAACTGTAGGTACCCCAATGATATTGTTTAATTTCTGATTGAGAGTTATTGTAACAGGGTCAGCTCCCGCCGAAAAAATATCAATTCCGATATTTCCTAAAACAATTGTTAATGTACCAGTGCCGATAGGAATATCTAGACGTTGGACATCATCGTTGTCTATATTAATCGTAATATTCCCCATAAGAACCCTCCTTTAATTATTTGAATTTAGTGGCCTTATAAATCTCTTTTAATAATGTAACTTTCTTAATGGTTTAAATCCGTTATTCCCTAAAGATTCGCAGATGTAAAACAAGTTGAAACTTTTCATATTTACATCCAAAAATCATATTCATCTACGTTTTTGCCTAGCTTTTTTAGCCCTTTGATTATTTGAGTTATCGTTGAAAACTTAGGTTTATATCTTTTGTCATTACAAAGTTTAGAAATAGTACCTGTACTTAACTTAGATGTTCTTTCTAGTTCGATTTGTGCTATTCCATTTCGATCAAGAAAACGGCCAAATTTAGTGCGTTTTTTTCCTAGCCCGTACACTTGTATCACCTCATCAACATCTTGGCCTATTTCTCATTTTTTTAAACTTAGGAAAAAATTTTAAAACTAAGAAAAAAAGTAAGAAAATGTACAAGCTGTACGCAATATGATGTACCAAAGTAACTATCAAAGTATTTATAAAGGTACTTATTAAAGTTACCCTATCAAGGTTTTTTGTTCATAAATCCATTTGTAATCAGTAGTTTGAAATTTGTTTATAAAGGGGGATAAGGTATGAGCAGTAGGATGAGGATTGAAGAAACTTGTGAGTATTGTAAATGTCTTTTATCAGAGTGGTTATTTTGGAAATGGGAAGGAAAGAAGTATTGTTCAGAGTTTTGTGTAGAATGTGATAAATAGTAAAGGGGACGGGTTTATGCTTACGAGAAAACAAGTAATTCCATTTTGCTCTTTTGTAGATGAATCGTATAAGAATAGTAAACAACAAGCAAAAAAATACAATTCTATAAGTCCATTGGCTTTTTTCCATATGTCAGATCAAATGATGGGCACCTATATTGCAGTTGGTGCAATAGGTAGTGTATTGATTGGTACAGTTTTATTGGAGAAGTACCTGGTACGGAAAGATTATATAACGGAAGCTAAATTTGTCAGTGATGTAATTTTTCATGGAACCCGTATAAGTGGGATTTGTTTAATTGGTTATTTGTTCATTAGAACAATAATAATGTTTTAGGAGGACTATATGGGGATTATAAAAGACTGGATATATAAACGAAGTCTAAGGAATCGGCTTATAGAGGTATTTAATAAGAGTGGTTTATATATTGAGCATCAAACAAGAGGGGGAAAACTTATTATATATCCTCAAATCCATGATGTTATTTGTTCAAATGAAAAGACACGGTATGTATTTACGATTCCAAATGGATTAGACCCAGCGATGATTAAGAAAAAGTGGTTTTGTTTTCAACAAGTATTTGGGGCAAATACTGAGATTGAAGGTAATATTAAAAGGTTTGTATTGAATGTATTTCATACAAATACAGGAATGCAGCCATATAATTATAGTTATAAAATGTGGGAGCCATTATTAAAAAAATATTGTCTTCCTATAGTAGTAGGCCGCGATCAATCGGGAAACCTGGTTGTATATGATATGGCAGGTGCGAATACACCTCATCTTTTAATTGCAGGGGAAACGGGAAGTGGTAAGAGTAGTATGGTGCGTGTCGTTTTATCTACGCTCATACATTATATGTCTCCAGATAAATTACATTTGTATTTGGGCGATTTAAAGAACTCTGAATTTCATTTCTTACGAAGAGTGCAACATGTAAAACAGGTTTGTATGGAAGAAGTTGAAATGGATATTATGATTCAAAAAGTTTGGAAGGAGATAAAAGAACGAAGAAAGATTATGGAAGAATACGAAGTTGATCATATCGATGAGTATAATAGGTTGTTTCCTGGTAATCAAAAGCCATATATACTAATAACGGTCTGATGTTGACCATGTGGTGAACATATGTGACACGGACAGCGATGGAGAGCTAATTTATAGGGAAGTGTACGAATATGCCGGTGTGAATAAAAAGCAATCTTGCGTATATAAATCCTCCTTTGAAGCTGCAGAACTAGAAGCCTCTCAACCGATTAGAAAGCGCGTCTAAATATGATGGACTAGCTTATTCTGCTAAAGCAAGGCAGTATCTGGATTATCTATTAGGGATAAATATAACCAGGGGATACACCACAAAATTAGAATAAAATAAATTCTTATTGTCATCTGTCCATGTACAAATGTGTTGTACAGCCTCGTATATTTAGGGGTTATTTCCATTATTATTTTTCAATTGATAGATATTGTTCCTTCAGAATTTTTACTGGATCTTTTGTTATATTTTTTACTTTCATTAAGTGTGTTGGGCTGTGTTTTTATATTTATCAACAGAAACAGGAAAAATTACTAATATGAGTTAGGCTTTTTATCTTGTTCTGTTAGACAATTGGACAAAATATTTCTTTTAATAAGTAAAATTAATATACTGATTATGAAGGAATATAGTCAAACTAACAGCCAGGTATATTTAAGTAGACCACATAAAATGATTTATTTATTATAAAAACTTAAGGGATTCAAATTTAAAACTCACACATTATGATTTATCTTTTGTCAAAATATGTGGGTTTCTTCTAATTGTTCACTGAATAGCTATGGCAATATTTATCCTCATATACTCTTCAATAACTTGCACACAAGATAGTTTTTATCACTGGATTCGAACAGGAAGTGCATTCTGAACAAAGCCTAAAGTTCTAAGCAAATAAGAAATGTTTAATATATTATTTTTTAGTATAAAGCAATTACATTTGTTAAACATATTAAGGATATAATTCTTATAATTTAGGGAGTACGCTAGATTATACATTGGGGGTAATATGTTTGGAAAAATATTCAAATCAAATGAATTTGAACAGTACAGATTTTAATCATGAAAAATATCTAAAAGAGCCGATTGGAATGTTTTCTTCTGGGGTGTTATTAGAAACAAAATCAAAAATAGATATACATCCTTCACCTAAGATAAGATCGAATTATTATAACATATATCAAAAACCCTTGACTTTAGAGCGCCCTCAGTTGATAGAAGAAAAATATTCTATGGCAGATTTAATTAAATTGAACAATGAACAGTTAGTAAATTTATTGGTAACTATTGAATGGGAGCAAATCACAGATTTATTTCAGTTTAATGATGCAGCGGTAACATTTTATAATGATTTAGGGCGTATAGAAGAACTAATAAATGCTTTATATACAAGAGGGAAATTATATACTAAAGATGATGCAATGGGAATTGAAACACTGGTGGAAGTTATTCGTGCTGGTTTTTATTTAGCGTTTTATTATGTGGAATTTAGTCAATTAAATCAAAGATCTTTTCATGACAAGTGTTTACCCGCTTTGAAAGCAATTGCTGCCAACCCCAATTTTACATGGGGAACAAAAGTACAAAGTACAATTATACAAGAATATGGTCTCTTGATTAATAATGCATCTTGTGATGTTGAGGTAGTTAATTTGGTCTATCCTATTCTAAAAGAGTACTATGATAATTTAGATAAATTCATTGAAAATTCTGAAATAGGAGCTGCTGTGTATGCTCTTTTATCAGGTGTTAATTATGATTTAGAAACTTATTTATTACAAACAGGTAGTAAACCTGAGGATACAATATGGTATGGAAAGATTGATGAATTTATTAATGTAGTTATTAATTTTGCTTTACTAGGAAACGTTACACAAAAAAATTCTTGGATTATTAATAATGGTATTTATCATATAGCTAACCTGGGTAAATTTCATAGTACACCAAATAAAGGGAATCGAGTATTAACAAACGTTTTGGTGATATATCCTTATTTAAGTGAACAATACTTGTGGGCTGTGGACAGAATTTCATTTGTCTATGGAGGGATAGATGCGGATGGTAATGTAATTGAACATGAAAAGATTGTTGAAGAAGGAAAGGGATATTATTTACCTAAAACATATATGTTTGATAATAATTCCATTGTTTTTAGAACAGGAAATGAAATAACTGAAGAAACGGTTAAACGATTATACTGGGCAATAAAAGAAGTAAAGGCACAATTTCATCGTATAATAGTAAGTGATGAGCCAATTGAAAATGAGGGTAATAGTGAAATTCTGGTGAATGTTATTTATAACAATCCTAATGAATATCAATTGAATCGTCTACTATATGTGTATGATACAAACAATGGTGGGATTTACATTGAAAAAATTGGTACACTTTTTACATATGATCGTACATCAAAAGAAAGTATTTACAGCTTAGAAGACTTAGTTCGACATGAATTTACCCACTATTTACAGGGAAGATATGTAGTACCTGGTTTATGGGGAGATAGTGATATATACAATAATGAGCGCCTTACATGGTTTGAAGAGGGTAATGCAGAATTTCTTGCGGGAGCAACGCGTATGAATAATATTCTACCAAGAAGAAGTGTTATCGAAGGTCTTTCTTCCAATCAGGGGGATAGCTATTCAGCATTACAAGTATTACACGCGAGATATGGGATGCGAAATTTATATAATTACTGTTTTGCAATGCAATCTCATATGTATAATAACCATGTTGATATATTTAATAAAATATACAGTTTAATTCGTACAAATGATGTAGTAGGCTATGATGCTTATATTGAATCATTAGGAAAGGACGAAATATTTAATCAGGGTTATCAAGCATACGTACAAATGCTAAAAAGTAACCAAGAACAATACCCTAACCCGAGAGTATCAGGCGACTATCTGTTACAACATTATCCGAAATTAATGTCAGAGGTTGCTAAAATGATTCAAGAGGAATTTGATCTTACAAGTATAGTTATAAAAAAGTATCGTTCCCAATTCTTCAATACATTTACATTGTGTGGGAGTTATATAGGTGGAGTTTCTAAAGGAGAACATGAAGACTGGAAAGTGATGAATAAAGTAGTAGATAATGGATTAAAATATCTTACTGAAGAAGCATGGAGTGGTTATAGAACTTTGACTGCATATTTTAAGAATTATCGTGTCAATTCATCCAATCAGTTTGAGTATGATGTTGTTATTCATGGTGTTAATACGGAAGAGGATGGGTAATAAAATTATTACGAATTAGGATATGATGAAAGTAACAAAATAATTCTAAAACTATTTTGCAAAAGAACACAACTAAGAATACATATGCAATAGGTGTGTCCTTTTTTATTTGTTTTAAAAATTCGGAACCAAAAGGGGAGATAAATGTTGTGTGTTAATGAGATTACACCAACAAATGCATCTTTTTAAAAAGTATGAGAGAGGCATGGTATTGGAATGTCCAGAAGGTGAAAAGCAATCCTTTAAACCTGTTTTAATGATTATCCGAATTAGATTCAGTGTTGTATTTGTTGTAATTATCGAGCGCTAAATTCAATTTATAGTCCATTTGTTTATTAAGTAGGAAGAAGCGCTTATTAGGAGGATAATACATTATGAAATCTTAGATTAGGGTTATTTGTATAACATCATTCGTTTTTCAAATGACTGCATGTAAAAGTTCGACACAAGTAAATGGTTCAAAACCTGTCCAGAAGAAGTAGATTTTTACCGTAGTATTGATGCAGTAGAGGATTTATTAGCGTATTTGGACAATACAGATGCTAATAATGAACCAGAAGACCAAACGCATTTGAGATGCTGATTTATTCACGGAGATAGGGGCATGATGACCGTTATACACTTACTCTTAATGAGCAAGAATGGCATGATTCCCACCAAACATATACGGGACAGTCAGGTAGAGCATCTTATTAGTAACTTTGAACGCCTGGTCAGGAATTGGACATAGCAACTTGGCATTCAAAAGATAATTTTCAGTCAGCCCTACCGGAAAATTAATTGGGCTGTTAACAATGGTCATATTATCGAGAAACCTTTTAAATGAGCAATAGTTGATCCTGCTATATCACTTGCCTCTATCACTGCTTGCTATATGTGCCCCTTAGCATGTCATTGTTACAGCTACATGACTCGCTTAACTGATTATTGTCTCAGTATTACCTAATCCAGATTCATTAATTTTTAAATGGCCGATATCTGGTGGCATTTGACGTGGTAACAGCGCCGTGACTGGCGAAGAGCTAGGTAAACGTGTCTCGATTAAACCGACCAGGTTGTCGCAAGGTGACCAGGAACTGCAAGATACCAAAAGCTTTCCAATCCAGGGATTAACATAGTATCTGTAAAGTTGATTTCAGGGCCAACAGCATTTAAAGTGGAAACTAGCGGTCCCATGGTATCAATATTTAAATTTGAAATTAAGCTTGTGTTCTAAAAAACAGAATAGGAAAAACTATTATTGAGTGATCGGTGAATTTTACATCGTTAAAAAGAAGCTCCCGTGTGGGAGCTTCTTTTTTGGTTATATTTTCATGAAACCACTGTCACTTTTTGAATGTGTTGATACGTAAATTTAAATGGATTATTATTCACGAGACATAAACTTGCTTCTTTATAGAAAGTAAGGATTATACATATATTGACATTGTATCTTTAATCCTTTTTTGACACACTGCGCAGAAAGAAACTCCAAGATTCCGCATCTTGCAATCATATTCAGGTCGATATAGTCCACAATGATAATAACCAGCACCTTCAAATGTTCCAACTGTTCCAGTAGGTACTGGGCTTTGATTTGAATTACACTGTGTACAGTTTGAATTTGGCATTGTAGGCATAGTTGTATTTGGAAGAATTAAATCTTTCCATTTATTTGTTGTAATATCGGTATCAGCTGTGATATTAGGCTCAGAAGGTTCGACACCTGTATAGCGATCTCTATCTGTGTCTTGACCACAACCTGCATAATATGAGTACTCATCAGCAAGCCCAAAAATGGTATGACCCATTTCATGGATTAGGATTTCAGCTGCTTGTGGTGCTGTAGAAGCAACTCCTATTGCTCCACCAGAACCGCCGTAAATAGGAGAATTTACTAAAATCATTATAGCGTGATATTCTGGTACCTCACTACTTGCAACTGAAATAGCAGTAGAAACATCTGCTGTTAATAGACGCTGGATGTTATTGGTACAAAAGGTTGAATCAAAATAGGTGCGCACCGTCGATCCTGAACCTCCACAATTTGCTGGATCATCGGCCCCGCTATCAGTTGAGGCAACATCAACTCTATAGATGTTAATACCATTCCACAATTGGTTAAAAGGCGGTGTTGCTTGAAGTATATTTATAAAGTCTTGAACATTCGTTCCGAAAATTGATATTTCATCTTCCTTATACCCATCTGAAAGTATCACAAGGTTAAATCGCTGGTTCGGTGAACCATTATCGATGACCTTCGTGGTACCAATAACATGTCCATCTGAAGTGCTCATTCCTTCACCTCATTTGTATCGGGATTGGCGTGAATAAGAAAACGTGCAAGTTCCGTAGCCGGCTGCAAGTTAGAGCTATTATTTGTAATATTAAATTGCTGAATTGCTTTCGTAGGACTTCCAAATAATGCAACACTGTGCCCTTCACTAATATCTGGTACTAATAAGATCAAGGTGCCTTTTGGGTTTTCCACTTTTCTTCTTTGAATAGAATTTTCACGTTCATTCGTAAAGACTTCTACTTCTTCGTGAAGCCGCTGGCGCGTTACTCTATGATAGAGCGAACGTCCATTATTATCCTCCAAAGAATACCAAAAACCTGAATGTTCCCTATTTTCTTGAATATTATCAGATGGTGGTGGAATAATATTTACTTTGTGAGATGAAAGTAGTTTTATATTATCACCTTCATAAGAAAAAATAAGGCGTATAGACTTAACTATTTTGTTTTTTTTGTTTACATCATCCGAAATTTGTGCCAAATTAATCATTCCTTTTACAAGAATTAATAACAAATTCGTTTTATATATTTTCCACTTTTATATGTTGTATACGTTTTAAATGCCCGTTTTCTCGAGGGTATAGTACAAATATATAAGGAAGTATTTAGATACTAGGAGTGCTAAATGAAAATGAATATAAGATTATTCTTTTGGGAATTCACCTAGAGATATGTTCGGTACATATCTCTAGATGAATTTCTAGTTTTAAAATTAAGATTTAAATATGTATAAGTTAATATAGAAGAACTTTCATATATTTAATGATGAAGTTCATAATTGTCATTAAGTAAGTGCTAACTAATAAGTATTTACTTTCAGGGATGTTGAGATTGAAGGTTATATATGTTCATCAATTTTAAAAAACAAGTTATCTCATAAAAACGATAAAAATAGGCTTCGGTGCTTTAAAAACACAAAATATCCATTTAGGGGTACTTTAAAATCTTATTTGATGGATATGGGCTGTACCTCTATAAATAATCATTCAAACTTTATTAGTAAAAAATACATAGTTAATCTTATTAGAATTAACAGATGGTTTAATCTCTACATTGGATGTTATTAGTTCAAATCGTTAATAAAAAAATTTTAATGAGGAATTATAATTATGTACATCTAAGCGAAAGGAAGGAATTTGATGAGTATAAAGTATGTAAATACACCTGGTTGGCTACTCGTTAATTTTTTGAATGAAGAGGAACGAGTTCCATTGGTACCTTACCTAAAAGTTGAATTTTACTTAGCGGAAAATGGTAAAGAGTATTTTAAGGTGCTTGAAGGAAATCATATTAGTAAAGAGGGATATGTCAATCAGGGGGATAGTAATAGATTTTTTAGTGATGTAAATCCGTTTCTTCCTGAAGGATTAGTTCATTTCGTGAAAAATACAAATCAACTCTGGTATTATAATGAGCAATGGATAGGGCCACTGAATGCTTCAACTGATGCTTCAAATCCGTTGCCGGTAGGGACGTTTGATTTAAAAATACCTGATGAGCCACATGGAGTATTCAATCCCGAGTATTATTATTCTACCACTTGGTTTCCTATTGATTATGAGACAAATAATTTCTTACATCCAAATGTGGAAACTTCAGCTCCAGGATGTACCGTAATGGACGTTGCAAAATGGGAACACATTTATAAATATTTAATAATTCGAAGAAAAGGTGATAATAAAAGCGTAGGAACGATTAAAGTTTTTGAAACTGAAAATGATAGAGAAATTTAATATGTAGTGATTACCATCCACACCCATTAAATTAAGACGTTTTAATCTAACTAATTATCAAAAAATGTTATTCTTTCTAAATAATCTAGATCAAAAAAGGATGACATTTTCTAATGAATCTCTCGATTTAAGATGTATTACAACCATTTACGGAAGAATAACCACGATATCTTACATCTATATTTTTAGAGAGATTTGTAAGAAAAATTAGATACATTAGGCAGAAACGTAAGTTTTTCAACTCAGACATTTCCCTTTTGATCGGTCAACGGATGGAGATTAATCCTTTAGAATGCCTATTATATAATAGGTTTTTATGTAAATACGGGTTCTTTAATTAGCTCTGAAGGCTTAATTAAACGTTTAAAGATCAAATTAGTTTTTTATAACAGATTTTTTAGTAAAACAAATAGTTTGTGAACAAATATCTAATTATCTTTTCTCTTATTTTTCATGAATTTGTATTTTAGATGCACCATATTTTGAGTGCCGAATTCTTTAGAGGATATACTCAGGCAACTGTAATCAAAATTCTAATAGAGTAGACCTACATAATGGTGGAGGTCTACAATTAAACAATTCTTAGTTGTGCGAGGAGATAACCTCCTTCTTTTTGGCTTACATTCGTCTGAATTCAGTTTGGAGCTAGAGGGGGATTCTAATTGTACTTAAAAAACTGGTATGGCATAGTGGTGGAAATAGTGAAGAAACAAGTCACTGCCTTTTAACAATTCGTTACGTTTCAGGCGACATGGTTCACTCCTAGGAAGCAAGTGTCGACCGGTTAAAGTATATGTTTGGATGCAACGAGCAGCAAGCGAGGAATTACTCCCGCATCATAATATAACAATGTTTTGAGAATAAATTTATGATCAGCGGGCATTAATATACTGTGTTATCGCTGTTAAGGGTGACCTGAAACTGGCGCATAACGCAAGCCGTAGTTAACGTAAGTAATAGACTACCTAGAGAGGAGTACAGTAAAATGAAGATTGACAAGAACATCCCGAGCCCTCCACCCACTTCCTTCGAAGTCGATATATCCGCAGCTGTAGATAATTCGGGATTTACTGGTGGGCTGGGTGGCCCTAACCAGGGAGGGCATCAGGCACCAAATTGGTATATCCAGTATGGCATGGATATCGGAGCCGACGAGGGCACCCAAGTATACGCGGCATTCGATGCCCACATTACGAAGTTCACACCGCACAACCCTGAACAGGACAACGGCGGAGTGTACGGCGCGCAAATTTTCATGCGCGCCCCGAATGATATGATGGGTGGTTTCTACACACACCTAACGGACGTGCCGTCGGGAATATCCGTCGGAACAACTGTCTCCCGCGGTGACCTGCTTGGTCGAGTGCATCGATTTGGCGGAATTCCACCTCACCTACATCTAGCACTGGTCGAAATCATTGGCGGGGCACCAGGCGGGCAGTACGTCGGCGTGGATCTCTACCAGTTATTCCTAGACTTGGAATCGGCGGAGCCGGGAACGGTCATTCCCGTAAAGTTTTGGCAGGATGGGTCCGCTCCCTCAATTGTGGAATAAAACTTAAATTTTTAAACGACTTTATTGAAATGATTTTTAGTATAGTGAAGTATATTACATCAAGATTGAATAAGCATATCTCCTTCTAAAATTTAGAATGTGGTTATGCTTATTTGAATTTTTAAAATTTCTGTAGTCTTTTCAGAATAAATTAATTAAAAATAAAAGACTACATACTTTACGAGAAAAAGTATAAAACAAAGGAATTATATAAGGGGGTAATTGATTTTGGAGAAGGACGTAGCCATAGTGGGAGACATATCCGCAGATGTGAAGCATCGAGGACCTTAAAAATAAGAATAATAAACTAAACAAAGGATTATAAATTAAATAAAATAATCAGCTGTCTAGAAAACTATTAGACGATACAATATCGGGGTTTGTAAATAAGAGTAATGGAGAAAAATTCGATGCACTAAAATGCATTACGTTTATAAAGGATAAAAAGAAATAATATTGTAAAATCTTAAATTTCGTATATAAAATTAATAAGAAGTATGGTATGATAAAAGTAACAAAATACTTCTAAAACTATCTTGCAAAAGGACACACCTACGCATACATATGCTATAGGTGTGTTCTTTTTTATTTGTTATGAGATTTCAAGGCTCAAAAGGGGGATATATATTGTGTACCACTAGTATAGCATCTACTAATGTTTCTTTTGAAAAATTGAAAAGTCAGGAAGAGAATGAAGAAAACATAGTGTCAATATGTCCAAATTGTAAGAAACGCTCATTTAGAGCGCTTTATAATGATTATCCAAAATGGATACAGTTTTGCCTATGTTGTAATAATCGAGAAGTAAATACAATAGAGAGTCCGTTTGTTTATTAGATGCAGCTATTTACTTATTTTTATTAGGAGGAAGAAATTTCGATATGAAAATATGGATTAAGGCTATTTGTATAACATCATTCGTATTTCAAATGGCAGCATGTAGCAATTCGACGCAAACAAAAAATGATTCAAGACCTGCCCAAGCAGTACAAAACGGGATACAACAGCACTTGGAAGGGAAAGGTATTGTTGATATTCCAGAAGCTTATAAGGGGAAAATAAAAGGCTTAGAGACTGTTAAAGGGAAGGTATTACATATAAAGGACGGAGATACGTTAGACGTGAACGTAAAGGGGCAGAAACAGACGGTAAGGTTACTGTTATTGGATACCCCTGAGTCTGCATCTCAAAAGATCCCACCACAAAAGATGGGAAAAGAAGCCTCTTCCTTTTTAAAGAAACAGCTAGAAGGGAAAAGTGTAACTTTGGTTTATGATCGGGGACAAAAAGAAGACAAATACGGTAGGAAATTGGCTTATGTATTTTGTAACGGAATACATATTAATGAATTAATGGTCAAGTCTGGTTATGGGATTATAGCTTATATTTCTAGACCTAATACTACATTTCTACCTGAAATGCTAGAAGCAGAAAAAGAAGCAAAAGAATTAAAGGCTGGTGTGTGGAGCATTAAAGGATTTGTAGATGAAAAGAATCGGCATTATAACCGTAATGATGCAGCTTAATATCAATACTTATTCCAAAAGAAGGTTTCTTGAATGAATGGGAACAAAAGAAACATGCTCTTATCTTTTTTTATTTCTACTTTCTTTATTTTTTTGAGTCTATTTCCATTTAGCAGTTATGAATATGTATATGTTATATCAAAAATTGGAGCTGCAGCAGGTGTAATAAATATTGTCATCATGAGTGTGTTCTTGTATTTTCAAAGCAAAAAAATGAGACATCTCTTAAATTAATATGAAAAAAGTGCTCATTTTCCTTACTCGTATATAAAAGAAAAGGGTAAGGAAAACCGAAAGGGGAATGTTTTAGATGGGTCAAATACCAGGGTTCTTGAAGTTCGTTTTAGCAAAGGAAAGACGATATGTATATTTGGCTGTAGCAGAAAAGAAAAACAAACGAGTGAAAACACATATTGTATATAGATTCGGTTCACTAGAGACAGCATTAGAAACTATGTACGGAATGCGTGATGATTTTGAGAATTGCTTTCCACCAGAGTTGAAAGATAAGGGGTATGACTAGGAAGATCTAAATGATTGGATACTATTCATTGAAACCGGTTATTCCAAATACGGAAATAAGTTAGTGACATTTTAAATAGATAATCGAGATAATATCACATCCTTATTATAAAACCCTTAATGCAACTAAAATCGTGTGAGGAGAACATAAAATGGAATGGATTCGTAAGTACTACATTGCAATTGCTTGGACGATAGCTGCTAGTGCAATGTTAATTAGTTTGTTTTTTAGTGAATGGATGAAGCTGCCGCCATGTGATTTGTGCTGGTACCAAAGAATGGCCATGTATCCATTAGTATTAATATTGGGGATAGGAATGTATAGAAAAGATCCGCACGTCAGCACGTATGCATTTCCATTTGCGTGTATCGGTTTAATGTTATCTGTATATCAAATTACAATTCAAGCGTTTCCTATTAGTGAGATGAAGATTTGTTCTGTAGGGGTTTCTTGTACAGAAGATTACTTAAATTTATTCGGTTTCATCTCGATACCTATGTTATCTTTTGTTGGATTTTTAGCAATTATAATACTTATATATATTAAATCTGATAGGGAGACAAAAAAACAAACAACATAGTGGTTATGAATAATGTACTCAAGTAAACACAACATACTTAAAAATAGATAATTAAAATAAAACGAAATTATAAAAGGAGAAATTAAAATGACAACTATTCAAGCAAGTAATGAAATGTACAAAATCCCAGAGGCGGATGTAGAATTATTAAAGATTATGGCTCATCCAGTTAGGTTACAAATTGTGAAGGAGCTAGAACACCGCAAAATTTGTAATGTAACACAATTAACAGAGCTATTAGATGTCCCTCAATCTACCGTATCACAGCATTTGTCTAAAATGCGCGGGAAAATTTTGCGTTCAGAAAGAAGAGGATTAGAGATGTACTATCATATTGCAAATTCCAAAGCATGTCAGATTGTTAGTGTGTTAGGTTTATAGAAGAATATTAGATGGTAAAACAAGAATCTCATTTCATTTTGGGGTTCTTTTTTTACTAAAGTCCTGACAATTATAGTCTTAATATTATGAATTTTATTGATATATATTTGAAAATACGCCTATGAAATTATAAATCCTGTTATTATATTATTAAAATAATATATGATAATTGGTAATGAGGGGGTAGATTATGAATATAGCAGTCAAAGGAAATGAACAGATTCTAGGCTTATTAAATGATTGGTATGTGGAAATCCGTGCGCGGCGCGTAAGTAATGCACATCGTTTAAAAGAAGAAATTGATGATAAAATGCAAAATATAGAAGAAGATCAGAACTTATTATTATACTATTCGTTATTAGATTTTCGTCATCAATATGTAATTGATAACTTAGGTGTTTCTACAAACAGTTTTGATAAAGTAGAGTCTTTTGAGATTCCTTCTAACAATACTTTAACTTATTATTATCATTTCTTTAAAGCTATCCATGCTAGTGGAACTGGTAGTTATAAGGTTGCAAAAGAACACTTTGATCAAGCTGAAAAGTTATTAGAGCTTATCAATGATGACGTTGAGAAAGCTGAATTTTATTATAAGTTAGGTGCATTCCATTTTGATATTTGTGATTCACTAGTCTCTTTTCAGTACACAACAAAGGCAAAAGAAATGTTTTTAGCACACGCTGATTATGAGCGTAATGTCGGTTTTTGTGAGAACTTGTTGGGGTTAGCTTGTATAAACTTAAAAGAGTGGTCATTGGCAGAGGAACATTTTGCGGCTGCAATGGACAAGTTCCAAAAAGTCGGAGAAGATAAGTTTATTATTATGGTGCGCCATAACTTGGGTTGGATGTATTCTAAACAAAACCTATCATCTTTAGCAATTCGTTATTTATCTGAAGTCATTGAAAAGTCTCCAAACCATTACAAAGCCATGTATGCAAAGGCATTGGAACATTACAAACTGGATGAGCGAGATGTCGCAGCAGAACTCATCGTGAACGGTTTAAATATTAGTAAGAAACTAAATCAAGAAGAGTTCATACATAGATATCTCATTTTACAAGAGCTGAACAACGGTTCACCTACTCAAATACTTGAAACCGTAGTGCTAGCAGGAATTGATTACTTCGAAAGAGAAGGATTGTATGAAGATGTTCAAGAGTCTTATGAGACCCTGGGAACAAAATTTTATGATGAAAAGAATCATCATGCGGCGAGTAACTATTTCCATTTAGGATTGCAAGCGAAACGAAAATTTTTTGAGGAAGGAGCTTTAAAATGAAAAAAGTAGTATTGAGTTTAATGGGAATTGTCACCGCTATAACCTTGACTATAGGTGTGACGAATATAGCGAAGACTCCACAATCTTACGAAGTGATTCAAGGTATTTCAATTGGAGATCACGGTGGTTGATACACTAATTTAATGTATAATAAAAAGGGCTAGGATTAATCATCTAGTCCTTTTTTATTGATTGGATTTTTTAATTGATCCTTATCAGCTTTAATACTAGGACAAGTTTTCTTAAGGTTCAATTCGTAAAATTAGTAAGACGTATGCTGTGATTCAATTCGAAATCTACTGCGTTTTTGGTTCAAATAAGAAAAAATACGATCGGGGAGTAAAGGTCAATAAAAAATCATATCAGGAGCTCTCAAGGACAACTATTGCAAACAAATAAGAATTTTGTTCTCACTTAAAGCAAAAACAGCGTGAAACTATATCAACTTGGCTGAGAGAAGCTTATATTGAGAAGATTAAGGTTCATAACCGTAGATTGAAACCAAGAGAACATGAGGGTGTTCTAGAAATTGTAATGAGTAAAATCTATGATCATGAAATTTGGATTCCGGATTATAAGGTCGAAAAGTATTACAAAGGAAAAATAAATAAATGGTATAACAAAAACATTTCATTGGAAGAAAATGATAGGGGGAGATATTAAACATGATATCGGAAATGTAATTATCAAGCTTAGTATAATTTTTTATTTAAGAAGAAAATGATTAGACGTAACAAATCAAAATAAGGGGAAATTTGATTATGGATATGAAGGAGAAAGTAGATTCCGTTGAGAACGCTCTAATATTTGAAAACCAAAAGAATAATTTAATAGATGAATCCGTAATAAGTAATAATATTAATGGTTTAACAGCAACGGATGCAGTGTCAAGAATAGATTTAAGTGGGTATAAATCGGCGATAGATGCGGTTTCAAAAATAAGCTCTTTTAGTTATTTGTTAAATAGTAGAGGATATCCAAATTTAGAGGGGACAGATTTAATCATCTAATAAGTGACGCATATGGTACTACAGACCGTGACTTTATGTATAATATCCAGATCATGGTAATGAATATCATGACCTGGTATTTTCCTCTTTAACGATTAATTCGGTAATGAAGTTGCCTCATTCAAATCTGGATTTCCGTGATATTGCCAAATTTCGGCATCAGCGCCTCCAATTTTTGGGGGCGTCCAACTAGGTAAACAGTTTGTTTCTGTATTGTTTCTTGGCCAACTAGCTACCCAAACATGTGAGGTGTAGTTGTTGAGAGGTAATTGATCATTTGTTATCGTTCTCCATTCCCCAGGCGATGAGTAAATACCTACAAAGCCTGAGGCACCTACACGTTCGTTCACCCCATCGATAAAACCAATAATAACTTGATTATTGAACTCGCACCAGTTAATTCCATTTATATTTCCGTCAGCACTGTTATACCAGCCTGAGTCAGTATTTTCAACATCTCCAAAAATAGTTTTTTTTCGAATGTTTGGATAACTAAGCCAAGCATCAACCGCAGCAGTGCCTTGTTGCATTCCCCAGTCATGTGCGTCTTGTAATGTATTTACCGCATGGGAGGAATATCCGTTGATTCTTCTACCACTACTACAGGTGTAAGATGATTGAGTAGAATCTGGATTCGCAAACTTCGGCCCAAGAATAAACCAATAGCCATACGTATTTTGCCTATTACGGTCAATTAAAAATTTTGCATTAGTATCAGTATTCCCTGTATTCCCTATATTTCCAAAGCAAATATTCAAGGAACTATTATATACCCACGAATCTCCTTGTACAGAACCCATACCCATCTCACCAATATAAAAATCATCCGTACATGAATCACTTTGAGGACTAGTATTAGAATCAACTCCATGGTAATTTGTCAAGGTACTCACTCCTTTAAAATGTCTATTTATTGAACAATTCCCCCTTTTTAAAGGGACCTTTTATATTTTGCGAAATTTGATACTAATAACTACTGTAAAATATAGGAAACTCGGTTATGTCCTAACCAATGGTATGTAAGGTGGTAATTTGTATAATCTTAAACGTAAACTCCTACAGTAGGTTCGTCAAACACCTGGTCGTTCATTTCTTTGATGCTAATTCCCAACAACTATGAAAGTGCTAGGAACGCCATTCGACAGCTTCTTTTTCATATTTTTTGGGGAGTTGTTATTCCTAGCTAGTTGGTTTTCTGCCTTTTGAATCATTTTTAAATAATACACCACTATATAAGGGGAATAATGGAATAATTACTCTTTCTCGAGGCTGTTAATATTAATACCATCATTAATAGTTTCATCATTGACTAGACCAGAGGTAATCAAATCATTTTCATCTGTAAATGAAAGAAAAAAATTTGGTGCAGTGGCATTGGTACCTAGCTTTAATTCAACTACGGATTGGAAGACATACGGTGCTACTGTAGCGACTAAAGAGACTATCGTTAATAAAATAGAAAATCTTAAGGATAAACAGTATTCAAAAACTTTAGTGATTGCAAATAGATACGATGGTATCGATTTACCTAAGAATACTTGCAGAGTCTTAATATTAGATTCCAGACCGTACTTTGAGTCATTGTATGAGAGTTATTTAGAAAAGTGCCGCTGTTTCTCAGATAGATGTCCCGTGTTCATTCATATAATAAAGTACATCTAGTTTAGACTGGGCTGGGTAGAATGTATAGCACTTTTCAAAGACCTTTTCACCTGAAGACTCATATATCGTCTAATCCACTCACGAAGTACGCTAGGGTTAACTCCTATCGATTTAGCAATTGTTTTTCCACTTTCTGTACCATCTAAATATCGTTTTACCGTTTGGATTTTTTCTTTTGAAGAAAATTTAGCCATAAAAAATGCATACTCCATGAAAGGGTGGTTGTTTTTATACGAAGAATTAATAAATTATTGTTCAGAAAGTAAACAGTCAAGAAATGAATCTAATATTTATATTTTAAAACAATCTACCCCATCAATTGTACAAGATTATAGCCAAAAAAATTAAAGAACATATTGAGAAGAGTATGATTGTTACCATTCATAATCATTTGTGAGGTTTAAAGCGATTGGTATTTAAAGAGAATGACGGTAACGTGAAAATAGGTATACCAAAAAACAAAAGAAAGCATACATAAGAACTTGATTTGGGGTATTTTAACTAATTTTTAATTGCTAACAATACGTTCAAAGCAACACTGCAGCAAGATATAAATATATCCATTGACCTTTTACTTTGATAAACGATGCATCTCTTCCCTAGAATTTGTATTTTATACCTTCCTATTTTGTGGAAGTAGTCTTCTATCGAAAAAAGATAAAAATCGATCTATTCTGCTATATTTTTCACTTTTCTTAATTTGTTGTAATTCAAAAGGATGAATATTTTCATACACGATTGGAAAGACTCTTATACGGAGGTTGATTTTCCCATGAATACTATTAAATCCCAACGATATCTTCCTGCTCAACTTACCCATCCACGCGTACAACGAGGCTACTTACCTAATGGCACAGCCGGAACTAGGCGTACCTTAGAATTGATGGTTAATTTGATAAGAGAGGGGGCACGAGATTTTTACGTGCGACAGGCCGCTATCGATATTCTTTTAAACTCCGCGGTACCAGCCAAAGCCTACTTGGAAGAAATAGAAACTTTGTTTCGTTGGGTACAACGAAACATCCGATATACCAAAGATCCTTATCGGTCGGAATTATTAACAAGTGCCCTACGAATCCTGCAACTCCGAATTGGTGACTGTGATGATATGACTGTTCTTCTCGGTGCCATGCTAGAATCAATTGGACACCCAGTAAGGATAGTGGTGGCAGGCTATAGGCGTGACAAGCCTGAACTATTTTCTCATGTGTATCTTGAAGTGTACTATCAGGGGCGATGTATCCCACTAGATCCAACGATGTCTTACCCGATGGGGTGGGAAGCTCCTTGGGCAATCCGAGCGATGATGCCAATTCACAACTACAATATTGTTGTTCCTACCTTTAAAGGATGTTGCTCCCACTTAAAAGAAAAGTGAGCTCAAACTTCAGATTAGAAATTTTGATAGAAGAATAAACGACAAGGGATATTAGATCCCTAGTAAATCTGTCTGTAAGAAGTATAGGAATTGGATACACCTATGCATTTTAAGAAAACATTACCATTTAGAAGATGCAGATGATATGCACTAAAAATCATCCGCAACCATCTGACATCAGCCCTACATTTATAAAGGAGGAATTTAGCCCGTGTCAAGAGTACAAAATTATCAAGAAAAGCTTCACTGGCCCTTATATGATTCAATCTTTTTCAAGTATCCTATTACTGAAAAAGAACTAAGTAATCCCCTACCTAAGCGTTTTTTTACTGATATTCAGGGTAAGACAAAGCTAGACACTAATATGGATCAGGCTGCTGTATTACCATCGACTAACACTTATGAAGTCCGTTCCCTTCGTCTTGTAGTTGGTTCTGGATTTGGAACAGTACCAGAAACCAATTTTTCTTTAGATGCTGAGGATCCAATCAAAGAAGATTTGGGTAATGATGAAAAAAGAAACTCCTCCAAAAAAGGAGGGTACAACTCATATTATAGTCCCTGTGCTATTGATCAGTTAGATACCATGATGCGACAGCTTCTCTCAAGTCTAGTATATAGTTCTGTATTGTCCCTTATCGTGGGTGAAAAGACAATGATCCAGGCACCTAGCTTTATGTTCCCTTCTGGTGCCGGCATTTTCCCATTGGCAACAAACGGTGAACCAACACCGGTTGCTACCTTCCGATTAGCTGAGCCTATCCTTATTGATCGGCAGCAAAATTTCCGAGTGGAGCTTAACCTACCTTATGGATGGCCGAAAGCTTGGAGTGATGCGATTGGATGGAGCGGAGGATGCGGATATAAGACTGATATTCGTATTTGGGTTATTTTGGATGGATATTTAACAAGAGACGTTCAGTAAGAAAAAGGAGTGCTTAATAATGAATCATCTAACTCAAATCATGGGCCTGGGTACACCAGGTGAACTCCGGAATGGTCCGGATGGGCGTGTCTACGGATGGGTGGAGGGTCTTGACAGTTACGGAAGGCGCAGAGGTGGATGGACACCGTATAATCGTCTACGCCGTAGAGTCTACCGTCTTTGCGCTTATACGTTTCCTAAGCACTTTGGCAGACGTCCTGTGATTCGTCCAGCAGGTCCTACCACCCAGATTCGTCCAATTTATTCGAAAATCGTTAGAGCTACTACTACTTCATTACCTCGGATTCAACGACCTCGCGCGGTCTCACTGCGCGGTCTTGGTGCGCCAGCGGAAATTCAAGGGCTTCTGGGTGTGGGATATCCGGGTGTGACCATTCAAGGTCCCGATGGACAACTTTATGGGTGGATTTCAGGCTATGATGGATTAGGCACACCCCTCGGATTCTGGGGAAAGCTGAAACGACTAGCTAAGAAACTCGCCAAGAAAGTACTGCCAATGGCAAGCAACTTATTGCCCTTTGTACCGGGGGTAGGTCCAGCGGCAGCTACTGCCCTGAAGGTAGCTCGTGGTGCCGGATTACTTGGGATTGCTCAAACAGGTACTCCTATTTATCGTGGGATAGATGGATCTCTCTACGGGGTTCAAGGAATAGGAAATAATATAATTCACGGATTGGAAGCAGATCCAATTCACGGATTGGGAGCAGATCCAATTCACGGATTGATCCAATTCACGGATTGGAAGCAAATCCAATTCACGGATTGGAAGCAGATCCAATTCACGGATTGGAAGCAGATCCAATTCACGGTTGGGAGCAGAACCAATTCACGGATTGGAAGCAGATCCAATTCACGGATTGGAAGCAGATCCAATTCACGGATTGGAAGCAGATCCAATTCACGGATTAGAAGCAGATCCAATTCACGGATTGGAAATAGATTTAATTCACGGATTAGAGTCAGATCCAATCCATGGTCTTAATGGCTATATTTCTAAGAAAAACGGCTTACTTGGATACGAACAGGCTCGTCCGCCTACAACACCGATGTTTAGGACGCCAACAAATACTCCAGATTTTTGGAAACCCCACTGGTAAAGAGGTGAGTTTTAATGAATCGTTTTAAAGACTTGAACCGGGGGGCACAGACATCAAAAGAAATCCCGTTTGACCATATTGTAAAGTTTAAGTTATGTGGTGAAGCAGGTAACCGGATTCAACGAGTAATCAACATTAGCTCAGAGGGCCCCTTTATTGCTACTCATATGAGCTTCGGTTTGATTCTAAAAGGTTATGGTACCATTGAAAAGGATATTGATCAAACAAGATTAGCAGCTGGTGAATCTAACCCAATTAAGGAATACCAATGGATGGGAGAAGTCCAACGGATTAAGAGCCTAAGAGAGGCTGCTGAAGATTTTCTCTTCTATTATTCTCTAGTTGACAGTGCTACTGGACGTGAACTTCAAAGTGATAAGTTACTACAGCTCGCAACTATTGGACGGGGAGATGGCGTACGACCTTTCCGGGAGCTACCTCAGCACATGCTTTTCCAACAATGTTCAACTGTGCGTGTCGAGGTGGAGGAAATTATACAAGCTAGTATTTACAAGGAGGCAGAGTTATGTTTCGTCCTACAGGGGTACAAAATTCTGATATGAATTTTTGTAACAATTGCGGTAGTCCTGTGGATACTGGATGGTTTGATAATTCTTCAATTAAACAGGCTCCTCTCATTCTTAATGATGAAGTGGTGCTTGCACATTATAAAGTGCCTTCTAATTATTGTGGTCAACTTGTATACTTCAGCCAATATGCATTCCCTATTAGTGAGGGAGGGGACATGTTTTATACTCCAAATTACGAATGGTCTATCCGTCTTGATGGAAGCCCTTTAGCTCCTTATACCTCATTAGACCATATCGTTAATCCTTGGGGAATTCATGGTTTCCCAATCAATATAAGGTTGAACGGAGATAACAAGATACAGTTGGTTGTTCGATGTATAAAGGAGAAAGGAAATCTATCTCGTGTAGGCGGACGTCTTATGGGGCGATATTGGTATAACGGGATATAAGGTTGAGTCTGATAGGAGAGGCTATGCCAGGGATTCTACCAATTCATTTTATGAATTCTTATTATTTAAAGGAAAAATTTGTGCAAGAGGTGACGCACATGACGTACGTGTATCATTCTGGCAGGAAATCTTCAATAAAACGTGATATGCACGATAGTGGAGTGCTCTCCTCCGAAGGGGTGGGTATAATACTTGGTGATACTGTTGGAAACCAATTTATCATTATTAATAAGGCAATAAACCAACTTGCACTTTATGAACGTGGTAAGCTCAACAAGGTATTTAAAGTGGCTACGGGTAAGTATCAGTCTCTAACACCTGAAGGTAAATTCAAAATCGTAAATAAAATTAAGAATAGACCTTACTATAAAGGTGGGATTCCTGGAGGTGATCCACGTAATCCACTTGGAACCCGGTGGCTTGGATTAAATGCCAGGGGAACATGGGGTACAACATATGCCATCCATGGAAACAATAATCCGAGTTCCATTGGGAAACATGTCAGTCATGGCTGCATCCGAATGTTTAACAATGAGGTGGAAGAGCTATATGATAGAATCACTTTGAATACTCCTGTAGTTATTACAACATCAAAAAAAAACTTTGACTCTATTGCGGTAGAGAATGGGTTTAAAATAACAGAGACTAACAGAGGTTATCCGCCAATTAGATCAATGGTAAATGGGATGCTAAGTTGTTCATGCAATTGCAACGAATGTTAGGTGACAGTATCTGATGGATCATCAGATATATTGGAGAATACTCAAAATTGTATTTAAAATCAAGTATTATGCCGTGTTTTCGACAGTTCTTTGCTGACGAAATACTGGTATCCCTGTTTTCGTTCACGTTTTTAAAGAACATTATCCATTTTGTTAAATGCACCATAAAGTGGCTCTGCCGAGATACATATAATTTCGGGTAACAAGCGTGTTGAAAAAATAAAGTCGTTTAATTTTGTTCCAATAACTATAATAACCACCTATCAAATATTTGATAGGTGGTTATTATAGTTATAAAAAATGATTATGTTGTTTATGCGTGATTATAATGTGAAAAATATACATAAATAATAATATAGGATTTATTATTTATTAAAACATAGTGGTTACTGAGTTGTACTAAACAAGGCATATATAATAACTATTGATAAGAGTTGAAAATTTTATGACTAAAATTGTGAGTGTGCAATTAAAAGAGGTTTATTGCGAAACTGTGGGGAGTAATTTGGGAGCGGAATTAGAAATATTCGGTTCACTCGGGGTAAAGCTATATTCTTCTATTGGGGGAGATATATTTAGTAAGACTTTGTTTTTTGCAGAGGATCTTCCACTAGCTATCCAAGTAGGCCACCGTAAAGAACTTGGCGGTTCGTAATCCTCGTTACTGTAGTTTTGATTCTTATTCCCGTTATTCACTTTAGTCACCACCCCGAAGCATGCACTGATTAAGGAACGATTTATAAATACCCAGGCATTATCTGTAATAGTATTAGAGGGAAAATAAATTAATTAATCCTAAATAGGGAAGTAAACAAAATTCCAGAGTAAGAAGAGGATAAACAGGTACTTAATAGGGAATTGTAAACTAGGGTTAAGTGAGAAAAATGGAGCATATTCTTAATCACTTAATCCAAAAGCAATAATTCACATGAAAAATAGAATTAGGAGAGATATGAGAAGATGAAAAAACAACGAAAAAAATCATTCAGCCTGTTACTCACTCTGGTAATAATCTTTGTACTATTTTATCCATCTAATGGTAATGCGAATGTCACACAAATTATTTCGGTTACAGATACCGTTACAAATAATAGTGGAACCTTAACGAGGGAAAGGGTTGAGGATGTAAAAGCCTCTCCTGCTTCAAGATTAGTTGCACCCAGAACAGAAGTAACATTATCAACTGAGACCCCTAATGCCACCATCTATTATACAACCGATGGCAGTAATCCAACGGAATCTAGTACAAAATATACCGGGCCAATAACAATAAAAGAAACAGTACAAATTAAAGCCATTGCTGTAAAAATGGACCTAGAGAATAGTGAGATAGCTTCTTTTCATTACACCATAAAAAAGGATGTTATCAGAATACATGACATTCAGGGAGAAGGGCATTACTCCCCATATGAAGGGCAAAATGTCAAAGATATTGTTGGGATTGTGAACTTTGTAGCAGATAACAATAACTTCTATATGCAGGAGTTAACGCCTGATAAAAATGATAAAACAGCTGAAGGTATATTAGTTTATAAAAAGCTTCATGGAGTAAAAATTGGAGATGTCATAAAAGTCAGTGGCCAGGTTAAGGAATGGGTATTAGAGGGCTACGAGAATAAACTTGAAACCGACTTGCCTGTAACAGAAATTAATGCAAGCTCCATTCAAGTTACAGCAAGTAATCAGAAGCTCCCAGAACCTGTTATTATCGGTAAAGACCGTATCCCACCTGCAGAGGTAATTGATAATGACAGCTTCTTAGTGTTTGATCCTGATGAAGATGGCATTGACTTCTATGAGAGCTTAGAGGGAATGCTTGTCCAAGTAGACGACGCAAAAATTGTAGCACCTCAAAAGTCCGGAGAGTTGGTTGTTATTCCAGGAACAATGGAAACTAATACAACAGCTGGCGGTCTGCGTATATCTGAAAATGACTTTAACCCTGAAAGAATCTTCATCGATATTAATGACAAAAGCTTTATAGCTAAAATGAGCGATCGCTTTGAAGGATCGATAAAAGGGGTTATTAGCTATAACTATAGCAACTTTAAATTACTGAGTAAAAGAGAAGAATTACCAAAGCTTGTACGAGGTTCAAATGAACGCGAAACAACGACTATTACTCCTAATCATAAAAAATTAACTATTGCTTCTTATAACATAGAAAATTTTTCAACTCAAACAGATGATACAAAAGTCACAAGACTGGCAGAAGCAATTGTAAAGAACATGAAACAGCCGGACATTATCGGCCTGATGGAAGTACAAGATAATGATGGACCAACAGATAGTGGCACGATTGATGCAAACAAGAGTGCAGCAGTATTGATAACTAAAATTAAGTCTCTAGGTGGACACGAATACATCTATACAGATATCGAACCAGAAGACAAAGCGGATGGTGGTGAGCCTGGAGGAAATATCCGCGTAGGATTTCTGTATAATCCACACCGTGTATCGCTTATGAAGGGCACAAAAGGAACTGCGCTACAAGCAGTCGGCTTTAAAAACAATAAGTTGACTCTAAACCCTGGCCGTATCGATCCAACAAATCCAGCCTTCCATTCGAGTCGAAAACCATTAGTAGCTCAGTTCAAATTTAATGGGAAAGACGTTATTTTAGTTGCGAACCATTTTAACTCAAAGAGAGGAGATGATCCATTATTTGGAAAAGTTCAACCTCCTGTATTTTATAGTGAAGAGCAGAGAATGAAAATGGCTAATATCGTCAATAGCTTTGTGAAGGATATTCAATCAAAGAAGAGAAATGCCAATATTGTTTTATTAGGGGACTTTAATGATTACGAGTTCTCTAAATCTTTACTAACATTAAAAGGAAAAGAATTAGCAAATATGATTGAAAAAGTTCCGGCAGAAGAGCGTTATACCAATAACTATCAGGGAAATGCACAGGTCCTTGACCATATTCTTGTATCAAATAATTTGATGGCGCATACGCAGGTGGATATTCTCCATATTAATTCAGGGTTTATGGAAAAGCATGGCCGTGCAAGCGATCATGATCCTGTTTTAATCCAGACCCTCCTAAGATAATGCTGATTTGAATGTTGAAGGGATAATGATGTACCAAAGGATACATTAACAAATTGGAAATCTGTATGACTAAGTTTATTGGTCATTTAAAGGGTAATTTAAGGGGAATTGCCTGAGAGAAGGAACAAGTTGAACACGCAATGTAGGTAAATGGATTGAACATTATAACAAAGCCCAAAAATAACTAGTATTAATTGCAATCCAACAAAAAACGAATTTTTGAGGGCATTTTTCATCTTTTATAAATGAATCCTATATAGCATTACATGAAAAAAAACCGCCTCAGGGCGGATTTTTTTTCATAAAACGATTCTTTAGTAAAGTATCATTTAACCAATACACAGGCTCCATTAACTGTTATGAAATCTGTTTTGCCATGGTTATTGTGAACATGGCATGATACGAGTGTAAATTAGAATCATGTACTGGTAGAAAGAGGAATGTTGCTGGAAACCACTGATATACGGCTATCCAAACTTACTTATTTTTCATTAGTTTGCATAACTTATCTAATAGGGATTTATAAAAAACAAGTGAATAAATCTCAAAACAAAAAGAATACTTATATCATTGAGACGGAAAGAGAAATTTAGTAGTTACATTTTGAAATTTGTATTTAAATAATATTTAGCAGAACGTTTAGCTAAACCGGCTATAATAAAAAGAATTAAAGGAAATGCTCTATTTCGACATTACAACAATTAAATTTTGTAAAATACACCATCTATTTAGTCTTAAGGAGTTAAAGTAAACTGTTTCGCATTAAAATGTTATATATTAGATATGTTCTATAAGCAATCATTTATAATATTAATATGTATAGCTGAACATACCAGAAACTAAAAGATATTTATACTGATGAAAGGTAGGGTATATGATGCCTTTATAAAAGCTTGGAAAAATAATCACTAACAACTTCGCACGAAATACCAATTTTACGAACAATAAGGTATATAAATAAAAATCTAATACAGTATTTAGGGATTTCTAGCTCAATTGCATGAATCTCAGTATATTGGTATGTGTCTATATAATTCATATTTTATATAGGAATCATTAAATACTGAACAATTCATTGAAAATATTCATAGTAAATTACCTTTTACTATATAGGATTTTTTCTTATGGTGATCTAATTAACTCCTCATAATTATGATTAAATTAACCAATGCATGTTAGATAACGAATTTTAAACTGTTTTCATATATTGATTTTTTGCATGAATTTATATATAAAAATTGTTTTATTTTACATACATTTATATGTAGTTTTTGCACTAATTTTTATGGTTTTATACAAAATTATCACTTAGTTAGCTATAATTTTCATTTGAATAACTACACTATACGATTCAGTTTTGAGTATATTTTAGTATTTCATAATTTAATTATATAAATAAGTTTGTGTAAAAATTGAATTTAACGCGAACTTGTGTTCGGTACTCTTTTCTGTTATAGTATATATGAGGTGATTTTTATGGATTACAGTAAACAACGTCAAAAATCCGTACATCGTAAGAAATTATACGAGAATTTAATTGAAATGCCCTTTTACATAGAAGAATTTGTGGAGTATAAAGAATTGCATGATGCCTCTCCCTCCACCCTACTGAATTATGTATATGATTTTAGAGTCTTCTTTAATTGGCTATTATCTGAACAAATTATTGAATTTAAGCCTATTAAAGACATATCCTTCTCTGATTTGGAGAATTTAAAGAAAAAAGATGTTGAGAACTTTATGAGGTTTCTAAAACTACAACAAAACATGCAGAATTCCTCTGTTAACAGAAAAATTTCGGCCTTAAAGTCTTTATTTAAGTACCTCACCTCCCTATCAGAGAATGACGATGGAGAATGCTATTTTTATAGAAATGTAATGGCTAAAATAGAAATACATAAAGATAAAGAAACATTAAATGCTCGTGCAAAACGTATGAGATCTAAAATATTCCATAATGATGACGATCAAGAATTTTTGAATTACGTAAAGTACGAACATGAAAAGTCTTTAACAAAACATCAGTTATTCTATTTCTTAAGAGATAAAGATCGTGATGTAGCTATCCTTTCCCTTTTTCTTGGTAGCGGTATTCGTGTAAGTGAATTGGCCGATCTTCGTATGGAAGATATAAACTTAAAAGAAAGACTGATTGATGTAATCCGAAAAGGAAACAAAGAAGATTCTGTATGGATTACACCAATTGCATTGAATGATTTAGAAAAGTATATGGAAATTAGAGATAACAAATATGCTCCAGGGAAAGAATTAAAAAATGTGTTTTTATCGAAGTATAAACATACTGCACAGCCTCTTTCGGTTAGGGCTATCCAAGATATCGTTGAAAAATATACTAAGGCGTACGGTAAAAGAATGTCTCCTCATAAATTAAGACATACATTGGCAAATAAATTATATATGGAAGAAAAAGACTCGTTACAAGTGATGCAACAACTTGGGCATACCAGTCAAGATACAGCTTTGCTATATACACAACTTGGGGAAACAACTATTAAAGATAGTTTAGGCAGAATAGGAAAGAATAAGGAATAAAAGTTCAGCAATACAAAATTGCTGAACTTTTATTATTTTCATTGATAATAGATAGTGATTTAAAATTTATATTAAATTCACTTCATTTTGATATTTATTATGTAATAAATATATAGTTTAAATTATACTTTAGTTAGAACTAAAGAAAAACACATTTTATAAACTAATGAAAGAATATGAAAGCAAATTGGATTGAGCTAGCCAATATCCAGTTCTTTGTTTTTGTAACAACACTTTTGGAATATATATCAATACTGCACTTCTCCAGCTGCTTTTTTACATAAAACTCATTCGAACATACCCTATTTTGAAACAATTCCTATAGAACAATTAGCATTATACTGGGTTCAATAAGACATCCCAATAGAATTTACTCTATTGGGATGTTTTTGAATTATTTAATTAAAAGAGATAGAGTAAAAATCATGTACGAAATACATGTAAGTAACACCAGAAAGAGTATAAACTTCGTATGAGATACATATCGTTCTATCCTTTTTCTCATTTCAATTTGTCTTATTTTTTCAACTTAGAAGGGTCAATTTGAATTTCCCCCTTCCAGGAACCAGCTACCTTTCCAATTCTATCTATATTTACATCCAATGTAAGTGGCTGTTTAAAGGAACCTTTTCCATCAGGACCTTCCACAAATGTAAGGACACTCTCCGGTCGATCTTTATCACGAATACCTACATGTTTTAGTTCTTGTCCAGCTGCTTTTAGCTTGAATGATAGGCCACTTTCTCCTTGAATAAATGGTAATTGTGAGAAGCTTCCATCTTTTCCATAGTATTCTGGGTTTTCTTCTTGTTGACCATTTTTCTTACCTTCGTTTTTTAAATTTAATCCATTTGTATCAAACTCAAATGGTACTAAACTCCCATCAGCTTTTTCAATTCTATAATGAACGGATATACGTGAATCTGCAATATATAATTCCTTAAAATGTACCGTCACACCTTGGTCTGTAATTTTCTCATCAATCGGAATGTACTGGCCATTTTTCATCATATCTTGTGTGACACCATTCTCATCTTTCATACCTTCGTTTACAACCTTATCATTTGAAACTTCATTGGAAAAATACGAAGCAACATTTGTGGCTGCCACTTGTACTTGTGGAATCATAGCTGTTGTGAAAAGTCCTGCTGCAGCTACTGCAGCATACATAACGCGTTTTGATTTTTTATTCATATTTGTAAACAATCCCTTCTTCTGTTCAGTTTTTTTATTTATATAAGAAATATTTTCTAGTTTTGTGCGACTTTCAAATGTTTTCCATGCTTGATCGATATCAATGTTGATGTCTTGTGATGAGTGTATTGTTTCTTCCTCTAACATGACATGTTCCCATTGATTTAATTTACTAATTTCAAGTAATGTATCTTGGCACACTTCACATGTATCTAGATGTTTTGTAAACTCTCTTCTTGTATGATGAGGAAGCTCCCCATCTATAAATGCTTGAACAAATCCCTTATCATAACAATTCATTTTTTATGCCTCCTCTATTTGTTTATACATCTTACGAAACTTCTGTTTGGCTCGGATTAATAGTGTTCCAATAGAAGATATGTCAATCTGAAGTACATCTGCAATCTCTTTATATTGAAAACCAGAAAATTTCATTAACAATACGGTTCGATCTCGTTCATTCATATTACTAAGTACGTTTTGTACTTTTGTAATCTCTTCTTTTCTAATCCAATCATCAGCTAATGATGATATAGGTTGCTCCTCATGGTATTGTATGGTTTTTTCTATTCTTGCCTGATGTCTTTTTTCGGATCGTAGATATTTATATGCAACATAAGTAGAAGATTTTATAAGCCAACCAGGTAAACTTTCAATTGTTTTCCAATCATTTCTATATAGCTGTAAAAATACTTCTTGTGCTAGTTCTTCAGCAATAGGTTGATTTTTAACAATCCATAGAATTTGTTTCACAACGTAAACATAGTATTGTTTAAATACATCTTCAAATGTCACATCCGAGACAGGCCTTTCTTCCTTTTTTATCTTTAACATGTCAGTTAAAACCTCACTCTCATTTGATACCTGTATTATAAAGAACCCGGAAAAACGAGTTTTGTGACAAAAATGTTTATTTTTTTATTATGTACGAAAAAAAGCATTCATCTTTCAAGTAGATGAATGCAAAAATTAGAATTGTTTTGGATTTCCCTTCCTGTCCTCACCAAAAATAATTCACCATATTTCCCTTAAAAAATGTGAAAGGAAATATCTTCTGTAAATTATATTAGTTCAAATATTATTCTGAATTTCATCTAATGTTTTGGGATTTACTTTTTCCCCATCTATTGTCATCTTTATTTTTTGTTTTGGATTTGCTGTTACTACCCAAGCATTCGGTAAATAACGATCTTCATGGGATAAAGTAGAAGGTGAATTTATAACCTTTCCTCCTAAATATAACGTAGCCGAAGATCCTCCATCCATTGCCATTGCATTTATAGCTCCTTTTTCATATAGAATATCTTGACACTCTTTTAACGTAGCTCCTATACTATGCGTCTGCCTACCGTCAATGACTAGAAACATAATTGTGCCATCTTCTTTTTGGGCCATAATACTTCGCGGAGCAGAACCCCAGCCACCGTCTCCTTCTGTAATCATTTTTTCTCCATTTACAATTAACTGTGGCATAAATCCTGCTGCTGAAACGACTTGTTTATCCAAAAGTTGTTGGGTTGAATAATTTCCTGTTATCATTTGCCCAAACTTTGTTAAACCCGTAATAATTGTAGGGGTATTTCTATCCATATTCGTATCAATAGCTTTCCCATTTTCTATTACTATGCCAGTTGCCACATTTCCTCCACCCCTCCCTGTTTCATCAGCAAATCCACTTGCATTCACAGCAACAAGTGCATGATTACGTTTTGCCATTACACTAATTTTTTCTCCCCTGTTAGTGCCCTGTGTTCCTTGATGGCTAACAAGTTTAACATTGAAGGGATTGCTTATGGTAACTAACCTTCCTTCGAAAAGAAAACGACTATCTTTATTGCTTTTAATTGTTTCTACACCAATTTCTAATGGCTGATTTTTTAATTCTTCTAATCTTTTTCCTGCTATTTTTTTATAAATATGCTCATCACTGTTTGACCATTTCGGATGATTAATTCTATCTTGCAGTTTATCTAGTTCCTTTTGGGATAGGAATGTATATGTCGCATATTGTGGATGCTGAGAAGTTAGTATGCTCCCAGCGATTGTTATACGAAGCTCTCGGCCATAGCTAGTACCAAATAATATTCCTATGCCAATAAGCATGAAAATAGAAAATAGAAGCAAAATTCGTTTGAAGATTTTTCTTAGATGTTTCATAGTTTTATCCTCCGGTATTAATTACATTCAATGAATCCTTTAAAATATTTTTTAATAAAGACAAAAGCGTTTATTTTCCTCATTCCCGAGTTCCCCACTAAGTCTTAGCAAGCAATGCAAAATACTTATTTTACATTTCTTATTTATTTGAGTGTATACTTACAAATTTAATAACGTTTTTGCAACCATGAAATAAATTACTAATCCTGTTCCGTCAACAAATGTTGTAATAAATGGACCTGAAACAACTGCAGGATCTAGTTTTAATTTTCTTAGAATCAAAGGTAAAACAGCTGCAACAAGAGAGGCCCAAATAACAATAAATAATAAAGTGGTTGCTACAACTTGTGAAACTTCTGTTCCAACTCCTAACATATAAGCGCGAGTGAGCCCAGCTATCCCAAGTGCAAGTCCAAGAAGCATACCAATTGCAAATTCCTTTTTCATTACACGGAAAATGTCTTTAAATTTCACCTCTCCAATACCAATTGCACGAGTAATTGTTGCTACAACCTGTGTTCCTGTATTCCCTCCAGTACCTACTAATAATGGAACAAAGAAAGCAAGGGCAACTACAGTTTCAATTTCATCTTCAAAATACTTTAATACCGTACCTGTGTATGCCTCAGCAACAAAAAGAAGTAATAACCATGGTAGACGTTTTAAGAAAATGCTCCAAATGCTAGCTTCAAAGTAAGATTGATTCAATGGTTCACTTCCGCCTAACTTTTGAATATCTTCTGTAGCTTCTGCTTCCATAACATTCATTACGTCATCAAATGTTATAATACCAATCATTTTATTATTTGCTGTTGTGACAGGTATTACTGCTAAATTATAATTCAGTAGCTTTTTTACAACTTCTTGCTGGTCAACTTCAGCGTGTACTGAAATTACCTCTTGAATCATGATAGTAGATAATATTTCTTCATCTGTTGCTAGTAATAACTCATGTATGGAAACGATTCCCTTAAGATAACCGTGATTATCAAGAACATAACTATAAGATATTGATTCTACATTTTTAGAATGTTCCCTAATGTACTTCAATGTCATTTTTACTGACCAATTTCCTCTAACTGCAACAAAATCACTTGTTACAAGACTTCCTGCCGTTTCAGGTTTGAAAGTCATCAATTTTTTCACGTTATGTTTTGTGATTTTATCTAGATACGCCATTAATTTAGCTTGTTTTTCCGGATGAACCGCTAGCAGTAAATCTACTAATTCATCAATCGGTTGTAAATTTAGTAACTTTTTAGCTTTGTTTTCAGATAAGTGAATTAAGATATTATATTTTTCTTCTGCACTCATATATTGAAGAATTTTAGAGCTTTTTAATACAGGAATCGTATTTAGCAATATGACTTGATTTTCAATTGAAAACTGTTTTACTTCTTGTGCAATATCATACGATGGATGACGTAAAACTTTCTCTGCATCCAAGTTATTTTTGGTTATAAGTAATTCCTTTAATAATTTCTTCATGTTAACTCCTCCTCATATTGCTAAGGGAGACTCTAGAGTTTCATGAGTGGTTTTGTTTTATTTTATCTGTCTTAAATTTTTTATTAGATCAATAATAGTTACATTGCAATCAATTCATTATTTAAAATTACCTCCTTTTTGAATATAGACAAGATAAAACAAATAACATTAAACAGAAAAACCTTTACTCAAAAAGGAGTAAAGGTTTTTTACAATACAAATAAATGATTATTAAGACAGCTCTGCCAAAATCACAGAGGTGCCTTTCTATCAAATCGTATACCACTCCCTCGTTGAGTTTTAGCACTGTATAGCATAGGTTTTTATAACCAGCTACATTAAGAAGGGCCTTAATCCGACCGTTCCTGTTGACCCATTGGCGTCTCTCGACATTTTTGGGCAGCAGCGTTTCTCTATACAGGAGCCTCACCTAACAAAGCTTATTGAATTACTTCAAAATTTAAACCAGAATTTAATATTTGTCAACTGACTTTCAATTCCATTCATAAAAAAATCTTTTATAGAAAATGAAATTATATTTTATTATAAATTTAAAATTCCTCTTAAAAAACATAGAATTCAAATAGATTTAATTCGAACAAACGTTATAAAACATATGAACCTAATCAAATTCCAACTTTATAACAGAAGATAAATAATTAGTCATTCTGTATATCAAAAGAACATTCTTAAAAAAATCTTCTTTTATGATTAAAATCTTCTTTACCATTTATCAAATTTATATGATTAAATTACTTAATCGAACTATACACTACAAGTCGAAAATATGTATTTATACGAAATGATTACATACATTTTCGTACATCATTTCTCAAAGGGCTATAAAACAATAAAATATATAAAATTAGCAATACGGTTACTTGACAATCAAAAAAAATATATTTATGCTTGCCACACGAAACAAATACATAAAATTTATATTGCTGAACCTGTTAGGTGAGGCTCCTATACAAACACAGGCTATTGCCCAAAAATGTCGAAAGACGCCAATGGGTAGAACAGGAATTGTCGGATTAAGGCTCTTCTTAAGATAGCTAAGTAATGAATTTTCATTACTTTACGTTGTATAGTGCCAAAGCTCTACTAGGGGGAGAAAAGCCTTATTTAGTCATGCCATTTTAAATCCCTCTAGTTACATACTAGGGGGATTTTTGCGTTAAAAAAAACAGGGAGTAAGCGATAGAATCTTCCTAAACACAAGTCATATTTATTAATTGACGAGAACAAGATTCTATTCATTAGCAAATGTAATATTATGTTTTGTTTTAAATTAGGAGGATATTAAAATGAAAAAAATATTAAAACTCGATTATTTATTGCTCCTTCCTCTATTCATAACATGTACTTTAGGTATTATCATGATGTATAGTGCGAGCTCCATTGTCGCTGTCCAGCATTACGGTTATAACAGTAGACACTTTGTTGATTCTCAATTAACAAAGCTACTTTTAGGAACAATAGGATTAATAGTTTGTGCTATACTCCCATATGAAATATGGAAAAAACGAATAATCTCCATCTGTATTATGGTTGGGGGGATTTTTTTATTAATTATGGTTTTATGGAAAGGAAAAGTGGTAAATAATGCTCAATCATGGATCTTTGGAATACAGCCAGCTGAATTTCTTAAATTAGGAACAATACTTGTAACAGCCCGTTTTTTTGCACTACGACAAGAACAAGCTAAAAATAACTGGAGTAGTATGGGAAAACTTTTATTTTTTTTAGCTACAATTTTTTTCTTATCTTTAAACAACCAAATTTAGGATCTGCACTTTTAATATTAGGTATAGGTTTTAGCATATTTCTTTGCTCAGGAATAAATATAAATCTACTAATCAAAAGAACTACCATCGGTTCTATTTTATGGTTACCTATTTTATATTATTTGATTCAATATAGTTTATCAGAAGTTCAAAAGATACGTATTACTACGATTTTCAATCCCTTTGTTGATGCGCAAGGAAATGGATACCAGCTTGTAAATTCTTTTATTGCCATAGGCTCTGGAGGAATCACTGGTCGTGGATTTGGAAATAGTATACAAAAAACAGGTTATCTTCCAGAACCACACACTGATTTTATAATGGCAATAGTTTCTGAAGAACTAGGATTTATTGGTGTATTTATTCTATTGGCTGGAGTTTTGACTATAGTACTTCGCTCCTTAAAAATTGCACAATTATGTGTAGATCCATTCGGCAGTTTTATAGCGATTGGTATAGGATGTATGATCGGTATGCAATCTGTTGTAAATTTAGGTGGTATTACAGGACTATTTCCTCTTACAGGTACCCCATTTCCATTTGTAAGTTTTGGTGGAAGCTCTTTAATGGTTAATTTAATAGCAATAGGAATATTAATTAATATTTCAATTTTCAACAAAATTAAGTCTAATAATTAGAATATATATTATGTAATATTTTTCAGAAAAATATTACATTCAACCTCATTGAGTAATCTATATTTAAAGAATTTCTAATTAATTTTTTAACTGTATGAATACAAATATCTATGTTCATTTTAATACAAAAAAAAGGCAAGCATAAATTTATGCTTGCCTTCCGTTCTCAAAATCAATTACACCTAAAACAACGTGTGGTTAACCAAATTCAGATACTGTCTTCTAAGCCCTATTTTTTATTTTTCTAAAACAATTCCTGCTATTTCATTAGCATATTTTTTAGAGTCAAATTCATCATAGTTGCTTAGTACCACAACAGACAAATATTCTTTTGGAAACCGCATGAAGTGTGAGCGGTAACCTGCCCAACTTCCTGAATGTTCCAAGTATCGAAAGTTAAAACCTTCAACAAGCCTTAACCCAAAAGCATAATCTTCATTGTAAATAATTGTATCCCCAGTTGAAGAAATTTTCGGACCTATTTCGCTCATTCTTTTAACGAGATTTTTTCCACCAACGGTACCTGTAGTTAAATTTTCTCCCCATTTTACCAGGTCTTCAACTGTTGTATGAACTGCCCCATCCCCTGTATGTTCCCAAGGGCTTTCATAGATTTTATATGTTCCTTGCTCATTCCTCGAATATCCACTAGCAATTGAAATAGTAGCTGGGTAGCAATCCACAATCGCTGTGTCTTTCATGTGTAAAGGATCAAAAATACGTTCCTTTACAAACTGATGTAGGGACTTGCCACTTACCTTCTCTACCACTAGTGACAATAAAAATTATCCTGTATTGCTATACTCAAATTTTGTGCCAACAGGGAACCTTGCAATTTGATGCCCATTAAGGTGTTTTAGCGATTCTTCCACAGTTAATATATCAGTAAATTCAATATTTTCTGCTCCAGCCAATGCCATGTAATCAACTAGTCCACCAGTATGATGAATTAGATGTCTCAATTTTAAATAGTTACAATACTTGTATTGCTTCAATAATATATAAACATTCTTAAGAATGTCATTGAAATGTATCAATAGATTCTAGTGTAGCAAAATAAATTGTGCTATGATGTGAGCAAATATAAAGCTATCTAACGGAGGGATTCACATGCCGCATGTTGTGTTTCGTGGAATTACTACTGAACAATTAAAATACATAAGCAAGCCATTAGTAGAAGAGCTCGCAGAGATTTGTGAGTGTGATACGGATAATTTTACGTTGGAACTACCAAGTTCTACGTTTGTATTCAATAGAGAAGAAATAGAAGCGTTTCCTCTTATTGAAGTGAAATGGTTCGAGCGTGGACAGGAAATTCGTGATCGATTTGCCAAGGCCATTACTACATATGTAATGGATTTTGGACTTCCAGAAGTAGAGGTTGTATTTACGGTTTTCACAGAATCAGCGTATTATATTAACGGGAAGCATTGTGCAAGTTAGAGCTATTTGAAAGATTTTTGTAACATTTATAAGGGGTAGAACCACGCTATCAAGCTAACTAGACAAAATACCCCCTAAAAAGAAAAAGGCGTTATTCTTTCTGAGAAATCATAGGAAAGGATAACGCCTTTATATCAACATGGGGTATAGCCAAGATACGTGTAAAAACAGGCCATAGACTCACATTTATTTCCAATTACTTTTAAAATCAGCTATTATATCCCCATAAAATTACAGCTTATATGATATTTAGCTAATTGTCTAAAGAAAATGTATGCATAGCTTTGCTGTGTGTTTTATCAATGTAGTTTTTGGATAATGTTTGGTCAAGTCGATACTAATACCCTCGATAGACGAAAGAAAATTAAGAGTGTTCCGAGAAAAAGTAATTAAAAAACGATCTTAATTTAATAAATTGAGTTATCCTTTCATACAAAAATCTGATTATTTATGTAATTGGCATTCCATTAAAACGCTCATTTACAGAAGAACATTATTCAAGTGAAGCCCTCTATAATTCAATTACAACACCTTGAAAGTTTATGATACTATCTTGATCATACTTTTTATATTTAATGTTTTAAGGAAAAAAGCTATACTATAAGCGAAACTAAAAATCAGAAAGGAAACACCAGAACATGGAAAATTATTTGCTATTTATCCTAACAGCACTCCTTATTATAATGATGCCTGGTCCCGGTTTTGCTTTAGTTACAAAAAACACTATTTCTCATGGTAGAAATGGTGGGATAAAGACCGTCTTAGGAACGGTATCTGGAATGATGATTCATACAATAATGGCTACACTAGGACTCTCTGCTATCTTAATGAAATTTGCTATGCTATTTACATTAATAAAATATGCTGGGGCATTTTATTTAATTTATTTAACTGTAAAGTCAATTAAAAGTGCCTTTTCTAAAAAAGAAGATATGTCAGGTTCAGTGGAAATAAACTCTAAGGATATTGGAACGGTTAAAAGTTTTAGACAAGGATTTACCACGGCAATCTTAAACCCAAAAACGGCTGTATTTTTCCTTAGTTTTCTACCCCAATTTATTGTGAGTAATCAAAGTCATTTCTTCCAATTTCTTTTGTTGGGATTCACATTTACGACTTTGACAGCAATATGGTATTTATTTTATATTTCTCTAATACGTCAATTAAGAACTTTTTTAAGAAAAGAAAAGGTGAACCGTACAATAGAGGGTATTACTGGCACAGTATTATTAGTATTTGGAGTTAGGTTATTTTTCCAAAAATAAATATGTAATAGAGAGAGTTTAAAACTTTCGGTTTTTCCAATAAATGAATCAATATAAAAAGTATGGCTTTCAAACAATAAAAAATGAACAAACGGGTGTGTTTGTGGAATAAGCTTCAATAAAATAAAAGTTTACATTGGAGTTTTGAATCATTTATAACTAATTTTGTAATAAATTTCTCAATATAAATATACTTGTTAGTTACAGCTCTAATATTCAAAATTAACAAAAAAACAAATTATACTAACAATATGATCGTTATCCTTTTGTTTACTCCTTGTGCTAAAGATAAGATTGTGTTTCCGAATCTTATCTTTTTATTTTTGGATTTTAGATACAAGAAAAGGAATCCTTAATAGCTTAAGGATTCTGTAACAGGAAAGAACAAACATATAATAATAAAAAGAATTACTTATATTATAATTTAAAAATAAGACAAAGATGTTGAGAAAACTTGGAATGGATTGAATATTTACATGTGCTTATTTATAATTGATTAAGAGTTGGAGTAGTAATCTGTCATCTGTTCCTTTTTTAAAGAAGATTGATCTCAATCTTCTATTTTTTTGTGTTTTTTCCTCTTCTCTCGAAAAAAGGAAAAAGAATTACTTAAGAATTGTTGAAATTACTTGCTTATAGGCTAGTTGTTGCTTACCATGAACCATCATTAGGAAGGCAAATTTATCTGTTGCAAGGATCTGCCCACGTACTGGAAAGCCATTCTTTAAAAATACAGTAACTTCCCCTTTTTTCTCTTTCAATTGTTCATACATATCTTCTTGTAAGTTATACATAAAATACGCCCCCTATTTGTATTTACTTTTCTTTTAATACTTGCTGCTCATTGTTATCTATTTGTATTTCCCACCCATCTTCTATTTTTCTAAACCATTTTCCTATTTTGCTTACATAGTATTTTTTCACTTCACCGTACGGAATCCAAATTTCACATTCCTGTATTTGATTCATCACTTTATGAAGAATCTCATCATGTTCGTATTTTCTAGGTTTTCGATGTTGCGTTCTTACAAACTGTATGTATTCCATACATAACTAATTAGAAATATAATCTTTTTGTTTTTTTCGGAGATGTGGCCACTTTTTATTAGTCTGAAGGAGTTTTCCGTTTATCATTGTATGGTTTTTCATCAAAACTCATCCCCTTTTACCATCTAAATGTATATATACAATTATCGTATCACATTTAAATTAAAATACGGCTCTAGATACATATTTCGCAAGAAATCTATCCGAAATAAAAATAATATCCCCATTTCACATAAAATAGTATCCAAAATAGACGAGATCGAATCCATTAAGCGAATTAATTAGAGAGTCCCACCAATAAAACGCGAATTTCGTAGGCTAAGGATTTATTTCTTTAAAGAACTTGATTTTTTCATACGTTAAGAAGATTCCTTAAACGGTATTTGATGTTTGTTATGATACTTTGTTTTTGGCAATGATCTTTAGAACTAGTTTTTGACCGTATTTTTTAAGTTTTGTTAGAACTAAATAGAGTTCCTTAAACGTTCGTTTTTAGAATTTGATAATCGAGTATATTTTATTGGAAAATTAGAGTTGACCATAAAACTAATATCCGATATATTGGTTTTATGAAAAAAGATATTATTAAACCCATTAAACGTATGTCATTTAGAGATGAAGTATATCAAACTTTGAAAAAAGCAATCGTTACATTAGAGTTGCAACCAGAGCAACGCTTAAATGACAAAGAATTAGCAGAAGAATTTGGAATTAGCCGTACTCCAGTTAGAGAGGCGTTGAAGCGTCTTGAGGATGAAGGACTTGTTGAATCTATTCCAGGTTCAGTTACTCGTGTTGCACCATTAAATATTGAGGAGGCGAAACACGCATTTACTGTGGTAGCAGTTTTACACTCGTTAGCTGCTCGTTTAGCAGTACCATTATTAAAAGAATCGGATATTCAAGAATTAGAGTTCAGTAATAAGGCTTTACTATTATCTATTGAGAAAAAAGATATTATAAAATCAATTGAAGCTGACGAGCTATTCCACAATGTTTTTTTAGATGTGGCAGGAAATCCTGAAATCATTCGTGCGTTAGAACGAAGTATATCTAAGATTCAACGTCTCGAAATTTCTCAGTTCACTTCGATAAATGGTCTAAAGTCAGTAGAACAACATCAGCAAATTATAGAGGCTTGCAAAAATAAAGATAACGAAACAACAGCGCATCTTGTAGAACAAAACTGGTTAAGTCTTGAGAAATTAATGACTTATGAGGCAGATTGAGATGAGAAATTTGCGCCCTATTTTTTTAGGTGTATGTGCTGCTTTCTTTTTTGCTTTTACATTTATATTAAATCGAGCAATGGAATTATCAGGTGGTAGCTGGATATGGAGTGCTTCATTAAGGTTTATTTTTATGCTTCCATTCCTTTTACTTCTTGTTATGAGTCAAAAAAAATTAAAAATATTATTACAAGTTATGAGAGAGGATTTAAGTGCATGGTTTTTATGGAGTTTTGTAGGTTTTGGTCTATTTTATGCTCCATTATGTTTTGCCGCTGCACATGCACCAGGATGGATTATTGCGGGGACATGGCAAGTTACTATTATATCAGGATCTTTGTTAGCTCCTCTTTTTATCCAAACCTATCAAACACCAGATGGAATTATTAAGAAAAGAGGAAAAATTCCAATGAAGGGTATGAGTATGTCATTGATTATTCTTCTTGGTATTTTCCTTATGCAAATGGAACAAGCAAAATCGCTTGCTGTAAAAGATATTATGTTAGGTATTATCCCTGTTATTGTAGCTTCTTTTGCTTACCCACTCGGGAATCGTAAGATGATGGAGGTTTGTGGAGATCGTCTAGATGCTTATCAACGTGTCCTTGGAATGACGTTAGCTAGCTTACCATTTTGGTTTTTATTATCCTTGTACGGTCTTTTTACAGCAGGAATACCTAGTAAGGAGCAAACTATGCAATCTATTTTAGTTGCTATTTGCTCTGGTGTAATTGCAACTATCTTATTTTTTAAAGCGACTGATATGGTTAAAGGAGATATGCAGCAACTTGCAACTGTTGAAGCAACACAATCTATGGAGGTGCTTTTTGCTGTTATTGGAGAACTAATCTTATTACATTCTTCATTCCCCTCTATTTTATCTTGGTGTGGCATGTTTGTAATAATGCTAGGAATGATAGCACACAGTTATGTTTCCCATAAAGGTGAAACGGTGCATAACCAAAATATTAGTGCTTAATTGATATTTTAAAATGTACAGTATCAACCCTTTTCTAGCTAGTAAAAGTACTGTTATTATTATAAGTTTTATGTCAGAAATTGATTAAGTAAAAGAATATGAACAAAAGCCGATACCCTTAATTTGTAGGGAAATCGGCTTTTTCTTTATAAAAATTTTTCTTAGCTTCCTTTACATTAAAGGATTAGTTTGTATATTTGAGGAGATGTGCGAGACAGGTGTATATTTAGGATAATCTAATATTTTCCATTCGAATATGATAGAATAGAAGTATATCCAAAATGGAGGAATAGCAAATGAACTCAAACACAAAACAGTTTATTTATGATATCCAGCAAAGAAAGAACAATTATATAGAAAATGCTTTAATAGCAATACAACACCCTAAAAAAGAGCAATCTGAACAGGTCATTCAAAATATAGTCGAGAAGATGGATATGATGATCAGTTTAGTTACTACTTACATGGCTATTGAATCAGAATCTATAAAAGAATTAAAAGAGCTTCAGGAAGAAATTATTCATGCCCAAGCATATATTCAAAAACGAAAGTTTGAAGAAACACAGAGATAAAACCCTGTGTTTTTATTTGGTGGCCTATGACGCTAATCTGTTATAAATCAAATTACACGTAATTTGATTATTGTTTTGGCATAATCCATACAATTTGTTGAATCCGTACAATATATGGCACCGTATCTTCAATGAGCAAGTGATCTGGTTTCACATCCTTTAACATTCCTCTTACATTACCTCTTACAGTTTCAATAACCACATGTTTACCAATTACTGATTGTAATGTCTGATATACGTAGGGATTAGGCACACTTACCATATTTTGTTCACTAAAGTCATTTCCCTCCAAATAACTCATTCTATAAGACTCCCTTCTAACTTTCATTCTTTCTCCTAATATATGATATAAATCTTATATATATGCTAGAAGGATAATTCATTATAGGAACGGAAATAACATTTTAATAAGGTACGGTTTCTATTCCTAAATTGCTAAAAAACTATTTATATAGAGTTACTTTTACTAGTTAATAGATGATGATATAGGGGTATCTTGAATGTACATCTAATTACATTTTAGTTAAACTCCACATTTAATAAGGTTTTACTGAGGACTAAAAAAGAGAGCATGGCTCTCTTTTTTAGTTATTTACTATTTAGTTTTGTTTCAAATTAAATTAGTTGAAGCGTTACTAAAATTTTGTTCAGAAAGTTAACTAGATTTTCATGCTACTTTTATTTTATTTTACATAAGAGCAACATCTCTTATTCCTTGCAATATAGCAGTTGCTAATCTTTTTAAAAGTTTTTAGAATTTTACTTGTGCATGTGTAGTAGTTTCTGTAAATTTATCAGATTGACTAGCTGAAACTCCAAACGTAAGAGGTGAAAACGATATAGACGGAGAAACTTGGAATGTTGTTTCTTGATGCAAGTACTTACCATAAGCATCTATCTGAGTAGTAGCTGCTAATTTCTCAACTGTATAATAAGAGAATGCGGATAAAGTTAGTATTTTTTCGTTATAACAAGCGTAGGATTTAGTAACATCATTAGGTAAATCAATATTTAAAGCATAGCCAGAAGGTCCCTTTGACCATTTGTTACTGTCCTTCGTATAAGTTGCATTCTTAGATTTAGTTTTATTACAATCATACTTTAGCTTCCATTTTTGTTGTCCGTATTGTGATCCTGGAGAAGGAGCCCAAAAAGAACTGTTAACACCTGTACCTATAACATCTATTTTTCTATTACTAGGCATAACACTCCATTCTATGGAAGTTTTTACCCTGTACTTTTGTTTTGCTTTTAAAGAGACAATATTAGTTGTAACCTTTTTATAAGATGTGGTATTCGTATCGCTAGAAAGTTTTTCCACACCATTGCTTTTTTGTACTCTTTTTGCTTCTTCTAGTTGAACTTCATTTAAATACGTGTTCTTATCAATTTCAATTTCTTTACTTGAATTATTAACTCCATTTTCAGTAACTTTAATAAACTTTTCTTTGGTAGCTACAACTTGGCCATCAATTTCTAAGTTTTTCATTATTTCCATTTCAGGCATGTCCGAAATTTCTTCTTTAGTGAAACCTAAAGACTCTAAATGTTTTATTTGTTCTACATTTAACTCAGCAGCTTCAACTTTAATACCATCCAAATTAAATACTATAAACCCCATCAAAAAACCAACAAATAAGTATATTTTTTTCAAAATAATCCCCCTGGTTATTTTTATGTTTTAATTAAATTATATAAATAATACAGTTTTTGTATTTCAAATGTTTTACTATTAAATTCGAATTTTTATAAATCTGCTTGATAAACCATATATCGACCACTAGCAAGGGTAACGAATACTTGATTATCTTTAATTTTTACTACAGTGCCGTTAGAAGTATAATTATTTAATTTTGTTTTTGCTTTAACAGAAATTTTATTATTTCCATCAATCTGAACCAAAAGCATCTGACCAGTGGAACTAATTACTATTGCATGTTTATCCTTGAGGGCCACCACTTTATTCCATTTATAATTTTTACTTTCTTGATCAGTCAGTTCTGAACTCTCAATCTTTTCCCCTTCTTTATTAAAAAGGGCGAATTTTGCACCCTCTCCAACAGCTATTATAGTACCATCAGAAAGTCTGTCAATTGACGTAATATCATGTTTTGTTGATCCCCAATCCCCAAAGTTGATGACGTTTCCATTTGTTAGTGACATGACTTGATATTTCCCTTTATCACCTACCATCAAGATCAGGTGTCCACATAACTGAATTGAATCGTTAATATTCCAATCATTTGGCCATTTCCCTGTTCGTGTTACGCCATAAGAATCACCATCAAGGATAGCATAATAACCTTTATCGTAAACTAATAAAAGCCTTCCATCCAATAGTTTCTTAACAAATCTCGGATTACGTTTGTCCGATAGTTGCCCTTGTTCAACTAAACCTGCAGATGAATCTACAACTTTCCATTTTCCTGATGTACCCGCAATAAAAAAGTTACCATCAGATGTTTTTGCAATGCCCTTTGTAGGAAAAGAAGGTTTGTTCTTTTCATGTGAAACCATTAATCCACCAGATTCAGTGCTTAATACAGCTAAATCAGTAGAATTTCCAACAAAAATAGTATCCCCATCGATACCTACAGCTTCCTGGATAGTGCCAATTCCATCCCATTTATTACTCACAACACCATACAGATTTGCTGCACTTGCACTTGTAGGTAGTATCAATAAAGCGCTTGCAAGTAATAATGTAGATAATTTCTTGAGTTTAATCATATTTCCACCCCTATCAAATATATTTTATAAATCATATATAAATATATTAACACATTAGGTAATAAAAGGTAGCCGCTATAACGTATTTATCAAAAGGATTCAGAATAATTAATTATATCATTCGATATGTATATTTGATTATAAAGGTTGCCCTTTAAATATTAATAAATATAAAATTTAGCTATGAAAAATTATGCAGAAAGGTTAAGTAGGGGGCGCATCACATGCCCTATTAAGCTAAGGTATGGTACCCTATGACCTTCCGATCTTGTTGGCTACATGCTTGGTATTTTGTATGTTGTTAAAAATACGTATTCCAAATAAACCTTGATAAGATGTGTTTTTAAAGATTATACAGAAAAGTTTTATCTATTATTTTACTGACCCTGTTTATTTTTGTATTTCAACAATAAAGATAAAAGTGACTCCGATTATATGATTTTAAAATGAATGTCGTCTGTTATACCTCTATAACGCTGACTGTTCAGAGCATGCTCTGAACTTTACCATTTTAGTCCAGAAGACTCCTGCCTCAAGGTGGTTAGATTTTTCTGATTCCGATTTATCATAACGAACTGCAAATGCAAGTTTAGAAATATAACTCCCTGTTATCACAATTAGCATATCTGCTAATTGTAACCCAACAAACTCCTTAGAATCCTAGTCTACTATTATATTGCTAAATCCATACTTCTAAATAATTTAGAAGGTTTTCCCTGATTAAGAATTAGTGTGGTCCTTCCTTTTCTTGGTCATATTATATCTGTACATCTAGATTGTCACGTTTTGAATAAACAATTAGGTTTTGCTAGCTACATTTTTATATGAATCTTGTTATAAACAAGATTCATATAAAAATGCATAAATTTCTTTCTTATAAATTAAGATTGTCACTTGAATTATAAAGATGAGGTTCTATCCTAAAATCTTTCTCAGACTATTTCATAGTCCATTTCTGAAAAAAGCGCTCTGTTTTATTGGAGGGGTTGTAAAAAAGACCACCTTTTTATTTATGACAAAATTAAATTTTTATATAAAAGACACACAATTAAACAAACATAACTACATATGATATATTGTATCCTCTCTTTTTAGATTCAATATTCTTTACAAAAGGGCACTTTCCTAAGTGCTCTTCTAATTACATACCAAATAGCGTTTATGTTTAAAATAATCGCTACAGAGCAATTGGACACATTCCCCAATTTATTTATCCCTATATCCATGTTAAAACTCGTTGTGAGTATGACATAACTCAATCTAGTGAAGCACTGTAACATTTCATGCAGGGCTTCTTTTTTCATCAAGCCGTTAGTTAATTGCACCGACTACCTTGACGTACAAAGTAACGTTTTTGTTGAATTTCCTTAAAATTATATATAAATATAATCAATAATTAGTTATACCATTAAAATTCCTAAAAGTTAATATTATAGAATCGACAATTGCAATAACTTTACTTCCAACATAGTCATACTTCTCGATTCTCACCCCCTTGGAGTGCACCTTTTTTCTATATAAATCTTGATCAAAGAGCGCTTTGAAAAGTGCTTATTTTATTTAAAAACTACACCAAAATGAAAGAAATACGCATACAATGTCGTGTATTCTTTTTCAATGTTTGTTTAGGTGAAAGAGCACTCTCCAGAGCGCTCTTTCATTTTTGAAAAGGATTTTATTTAAAATATAAAAATAAAAACATATTTAGTTAAACCACTCATACACTTTTATAGGTGTTGTCATTTGGTCATGGAGTGCTCATCAGGCACTCCTATTTTTCCGCTTACTAAATAACTACTTTGTTAAAATGAACACTTTATATTTTATAATTAAAACTTTTTAATATAAATACAAGCTGTAGTCATTTTCTTTAGAGCTAAATCAAGATAAAAAAGGCACTGTACAATGGGAGAATTTTCGTTTGTTTTACTAAAATATATTGAAGAATTTTGTTATTGACTTAGAAGACAAAACACGTTACCTCGACTGCCTTATTACAAATTCGTTAGCTATCAAAATTAATGATTAACCCAGATGCCACACTTCAAACAGTGCTTTAAGACGTTAAGTGGCGGGTAGTTCACATAAGTATTACCTACTCAAATGTTCGTTTTTTTCAGTAAAAAGAAAGCACCTGCGCCAGTAGGGACTCTCGTAATGTGAGAAATATTTTTCAATGAGCATTGAAATTAAAATAAGTTACAAACCTATAAACCTGTCTTTCAATTCAATATATGAACTGCACCCCAATTGTTAGACACAGTCTAACAATTGGAGGTGCAGTTTTTCTATGGCTAAATTTACAGCTGATGAAAAAATACAAATCGTTCTACGTTATTTGAACGGAAATGAAAGTTATCGAGAAATAGGTAGATCGCTCGGTATAAGTGACACAATCATTTTGAATTGGGTAAACCAATATAAACAGAATGGTCTGGAAGCTTTTCTAAAACGATGTACAAATTACACACAACAATTTAAACTAGACGTACTAAACTTTATGATTGAAAACGGTATGTCCTTATTTGAGACGGCAGCTATCTTTAATGTTCCTGCCCCTTCAACGATTTCGGTTTGGAAAAAACAGCTCGAAACACAAGGAATTGATGCCCTTCAATCTAAGAAAAAGGGGCGTCCATCCATGAAAAAAGATTCAAATAAACAATTAAAACAACCTCTAGCTGAAGAGTCAGTCGAAGCACTTGAAGCACGCATTAAACAGCTTGAGATGGAAAATGAGTACTTAAAAAAGTTAAATACCTTAGTTCAAAACAAGGAAAAATCACAAAACAAAACAAAGCGCAAGTAGTCTATGAATTAAGGCATAAATATTCGGTGAAGGCACTCGTGGAGCTAGCTACTATTCCTCGAAGCACGTATTATGATTTAGTAAAGAAAATGAATCGTCCAGATGTAGATGCCGATTTGAAAGCTGAGATTAAAGCGATTTATGAGGAAAATGAAGGTCGTTATGGTTACCGTCGCATTCGTGATGAATTAACGAATCGTGGCCAGAAAGTGAACCACAAGAAGGTACAGCGCATTATGAAAGTGCTTGGGTTAAAGTGTGTTGTGCGTATGAAGAAATATAAATCCTATAAAGGAAAAGTCGGTAGAATTGCACCTAATATTTTAGAGCGTAATTTTCATACAGATGCACCGAATCAAAAGTGGGTAACAGACATCACAGAGTTTAAATTATTTGGAGAAAAACTGTATGTATCACCTGTATTAGATTTGTATAATGGTGAAATTATTACCTATACAATTGGTTCTAGACCGACGTATTCGCTTGTTTCAGACATGTTAGAGAAAGCATTGGAACGTTTACCTGAAACCCACCAGCTACTGATGCATTCGGATCAAGGATGGCATTATCAAATGAGACAGTACGTCCGGACACTTGAATCAAGAGCTATCGTCCAGAGTATGTCTCGAAAAGGCAACTGTTACGACAACGCAGTAATAGAAAATTTCTTTGGGATTATGAAGTCGGAGTTCCTCTACATAAAAGAATTTGAAAATGTAGAGCACTTTAAAATAGAATTAGAAAAATATATAGATTATTATAATACGAAACGGATTAAGGCAAAATTAAAAATGAGCCCGGTACAATACCGGACTCACTTTTATCAAGCTGCCTAATGAAATAACCGTGTCTAACTTTTAGGGGTCACTTCATCCCAATAAGTGCTCTCTTTTAAAAAATATAGGGGAACATATTGGAAACCGTTCAGTATCATTATATGATGATTCTCCTCAACTAAAACTAATATAACCATTAAAACCGGTTAATGTGTAGTTTTTATATAACAAAGAAAAAAGCATTCGTTATGGATGCTATCCTTATCTCCTTCACAACTCTTTGGACATATAAAACCTAAAAAGAGTCTTATGAAACTCGTACTGTAATTTAGGTATTTTATTTAGCTAATTGAGATGCCGTCTGTTATCTTTTCTCTTTTTTGTATTTCCAATTACAATAAATTAATGCGCATTCTGCCCTATTGTAATTGCATGAAGCTAAGAAATACGAAAAGACCGATAGACAAAAAAATCCTCTGTAGTCATATGATTTTTTCTTTTTTATTAGTAAAAGTCGGTTTTCCCCCACTCCCTACTGTCTCAGAGGTACGACATAAATATTCCTCTTTCGCCCTTAACTTTTACATATGTTTTATCAAATCTTCAGGAATTGCTTGTTAATCTAAAATGGATATTTGTTAAATCCTTTTCTATAAATCAATCCTTACTTACATTATTTTTTGCATATAAAAGGTTAAGAAGCTGCATATATTCATCTTCTTGTCCAATATCAAATCGTTTCCCTTCAATCATTTTTCCATATACCTTTTTAGTCATAATTAAAGAATGTATCGCATCTGTTAATTGATATTCCCCCCCAACACCAGGTTGAAGCTTTTTTAATAATGGAAAGATATCCGGTGTGAAAACATATCTACCAATTACTGCAAGATTAGATGGAGGGTTTACTTTTGGTTTTTCAATAATATTTGTAACATCTATACAATCTTCTTTTACAATATTGCCTTCAATAATACCATACTTTTCTACACATTCATTTGGTACCCTATGAATGCCTATAACACTATTTTTCTTATCTTCATAAATTTTAATTAACTGGCTTAAAGCGGTTTCTTTATCCGAAACTACAATATCATCTGGTAAGAGTACAGCAAAAGGTTCATTACCAATAAATGTTTCACCTAATTTTATCGCTTCACCAAGTCCTTTCGCATATGGCTGTCTTATATAATGAATTTGAATCTCAGGGACAGTAAGCTCTTTTAACAGGTGAGATTTTTTCTCTTTTTCCAAAAAAGCTTCCAATTCTAATGATTGATCAAAGTAATCAACTATTAAATCCTTTCTGCTAGAAAGGACAATTAATATTTGCTCAACACCCGATTTCACAGCCTCTTCCACAATATAATGAATCGCCGGTTTATTCCCTATAGGAAACATTTCTTTTGGAATTACCTTTGTAATTGGAAGGCTCCTCGTGCCGTAACCAGCTGCTGGAATAATTGCTTTTTTAATCACTAATCTCTCTCCTTCAATTGTTTATAACAATGTATTCAGCACCCTCTGTACCTGCGCATAACGAAATCAAAAGAGGCCTTTACCTTCTGCCTACTTTTATTGCTTATATGAATAGGCCCTTTTACTTGTCACCAATCCAACTTGTCCATCAATATACTGTTACAACTAGTACTAAGTTTAGAAAGGTGATTAGCATATGAATATATGTATTATAGGCTCTGGTTATGTTGGTATCACATCAGCAGCAGTATTAGCAGACTTAGGGCATGATGTTATATGCGTAGATAAAAATCAAGATAAAATTTACTCTCTTCAAAAGGGAGAATGCCCCATTTATGAACCTGATTTAAAAGAACTTATTCACAAAAATCGAAAACGATTACAATTCAGTTGTGATATTGATAGTGCTATTCGACAATCGCCCATTATTTTTATTGCAGTAGGGACTCCTTCCACACCCAGTGGAAAGACGGATTTAAAATATATTTATTCTGTTATCGATCTACTAGTTCCAGCTATAACATCGTATAAAACTATTATTACCAAAAGTACAGTTCCACCAGGTACAAATCAACAAATATGTGAAAAACTTATTAAATCTGGGGTTTCATCATCCCTATTCAATATTGTTTCTAATCCTGAATTTCTTCGTGAAGGTTCTGCTGTTCGTGATATGCTCATCCCAGATAGAACTATTATAGGAATCCAAAAAGGTGACACAAAGTCGTTAAAAATTATGCAGAAGATATATAAAGGAATTAGTGCTCCTTTCGTTTGTACTGGTCTAAATGAAGCAGAGATGATTAAATATACATCCAATGCATTTTTAGCTACAAAAATATCATTTATAAATGAAATCGCTCGGATTTGTGATGCATATAATATTGACATTGTTGAGGTGGCAAAAGGAATTGGGCATGACTTTCGAATTAACCCTCATTTTCTTCAAGCGGGAATGGGATATGGAGGATCATGTTTCCCAAAAGATTTACATTCACTCATCTATACAGCAAATGATAGGCACGTAGCAGTTCCTATTTTACAAGCTGTACAATCCATTAACTCCACACAAATAGATCTCTATGTTGAAAAAATCCGAAAAGCTATAAAAGAACCCTTTTTAAAAAAAATCACGGTGTTAGGAATTGCCTTTAAGCCAAATACTGATGATATTCGTAGCTCTCTTGCCGTAATACTCCTTGAAAAATTGATTCCTCTTGGCTATGATCTACATGCTTATGACCCAAAAGCTCTTCTTCCTCCACATTTAAAAAGACAAGTTACACAGCATAATAACCTAGAATCTTCAATCACAAATTCTGATTGCATTATTATCGCAACGGAATGGGATGAATTTAAAACACTTAATTGGAAACTAGTCAAACAGGTTATGAGGGGATGCACAATCGTAGATGGACGCAATTGCATTGAAAAGGATGAAATAGAAAAATACGGATTACAATATATTGGAGTGGGTCGGTCATGAAAATACTTGTAACAGGAGCCGCTGGTTTCATTGGTTCACATTTGTGTCAAGCGTTACTTAAAAATAGTGCATATCATGTAGTTGGAATTGATTATTTCATCGGTCCTACTCCAGCCACTTTAAAGACAGATAATATACAGTCTCTCAAATTGAATTCACGTTTTCAATTCATACAAGAAGATATTTTAAATACAGATTTATCAAAACTATTACAGGATATAGATGTTGTTTATCATCTAGCTGCTATTCCTGGTGTGAGAACAAGTTGGGGAAAAGATTTTCAGTCTTATGTTTCAAATAATATAATGGTTACACAGCAGTTGCTTGAAGCCTGTAAACACATAAAATTAGATAAATTCATTCATATATCAACATCTTCTGTTTATGGTGAAAAATCTGGCGCAGTTTCTGAAGATTTATTACCTACCCCGCTATCTCCATACGGTGTTACCAAATTAAGTGGTGAACACTTATGTCATGTTTATCAAAAAAATTTTCACATACCAATTGTTATTTTAAGATATTTTACAGTTTATGGGCCAAAACAGCGTCCTGATATGGCATTTCATAGATTAATTAAACAACTGCTAGAAGATAAACCTCTCACAGTATTTGGTGATGGAACACAAACACGTGATTTTACCTATATCGATGACTGTATACGAGGAACGGTGGCCGCTTTAGAAACAAAAAAAAGTATACTAGGTGAAGTTATCAATATCGGTGGAAAAGAACAAGCTTCCATTTTAGACATCATTTCTATGTTAGAAAAAATATCAGGGAAATCAGCAACCAAAAAATTTCTAAAATCAGTTCCTGGGGAACCGAAGCAAACATGGGCAGATATATCTAAGGCCCGTACATTACTACACTATTCTCCTACAGTTTCTCTATCCGATGGATTGGAAGCAGAATTTCATTATATAAAACAACTATACAAAGGAGATTAGTTTATGAAAATTGCATATATATGTACAGAAAAATTACCCTCTCCGGCAATTAAGGGTGGAGCAATTCAAATGATGATTGATGGGGTGTCCCCCTATATAAGTCAAGATTATGAACTTACTATTTTCTCTATTTCAGATCCAGGTCTTCCAAATCAAAAAACACAAGATAATGTCAATTACTTGTATTTTCCTCAAAAAGAATATGAACAGCATGTTATAAGAACACTCCAAACCAATACCTTTGATATTATACATGTCTTTAATCGCCCTAAAAATATACCTTTATATAAACAAGCTTCTCCACACAGTAAATTTGTATTAGGTCTTCATAACGATATGTTTGCTGAGCATAAACTATCTATTTATGAAGGCAATATTATCATTGAAATGGTTACCGCCATTGTGACCGTTAGTAACTATATTAAACAAACTGTGATTGAAAGATTTCCACAAGCTGAAGAAAAGATTTCAATTGTCTACTCTGGTGTTAATTTAAAACAATCTCCCTCCATCTGGACACCAACAGGGCAAAAGATAAGAAATGCATTTCGGAAAAAATATGGCATACAAAATAAAAAGGTGATACTATTTGTTGGCCGATTATGCAAAAATAAAGGACCTGACTTACTCATTCATGCTATGAAGAAAATTATTCAAACACATAAGGATACGGTACTTGTAATTGTTGGTGGTAAATGGTTTAGTGATAACCGAGTAAATAAATATGTTAAAAGATTATATAAAATGGCTAGGCCAATTAAAGAACACGTAATTTTCACCAAATTTATTCCAGCAGATCAAATTCATAATATTTTTCTAATGGGGGATATATTTATATGTAGCTCACAATGGAACGAACCATTGGCACGTGTTCATTATGAAGCAATGGCAGCTGGAATCCCAATTATTACAACAAACCGTGGGGGAAATGCTGAAGTTATAACAGATGAATATAACGGATGCCTAATAGAACAATATAATAACCCATTAGAGTTTGCCAGACTTGTCAATGCTTTGCTATCTCAACGAGAATTTGCCCAATGGATTGCTGAGAACGGCAGAAAGGTTGTGGAAGAAAACTTTACCTTTAAACATACAGCGACAAAACTTGATCAGGTATATAAACAAGTCGCAGAATCCACAAATCAGCCTTCTAAAAACTTATTACGCCCTCTCAAAATTCAAATCATTTAAAACACCATTGTTATCCACTTTAATTAAGGTCCACGAAATTTAAACGTAGAGCTAAATAGAATTAAATTTTTTTGATACAAATACATTTTTCTTTCCGTACAAAGTTTTTTTATAGGGTAAACTCGATGGAGTAAGAATGCTGCGTTAATCTTTTTCCCGTTTCTTTAACGAGATGATTTAATATGGCAAGGAAACAATTAAATACAAAATGACTACAAATAATTGTTCTCGCAATTAAGGTTTTTTATCCTTCATTCGGCCAAGTGCAAATTTGTATACCTTATCGATTAATATGAATTACATCTTGTTTCCTTGTGAAATTTCTATACTATAAAATAAAAATATAGGTAATGCCTAGTCAACTTCTTCCTATATTTAGAAGTTCATATTCTTACCTATTAAATATGTAGAGAGCAAAAAACGCTTGGGGAAACCAAGCGTTTTTAAGTATTAATTATTTTATGCGTCTTCTTCTTCATCCTCCTCTTCTTCGTCATCTTCGTCACATCTTCGTCATCTTCGTCTTCGTCTTCTTCGTCATCTTCGTCATCTTCGTCTTCGTCATCTTCGTCATCTTCGTCTTACCACG
>NZ_QPET01000001.1:104172-155160 GCF_008368855.1 Bacillus sp. TE8-1
TCTTCTTCGTTTTCGTCATCGTCGTCCTCGTCATCGTCGTTTTCGTCTTCTTCGTCCTCGTCTTCTTCGTTTTCGTCTTCGTCTTCTTCGTCCTCGTCTTCTTCGTTTTCGTCTTCGTCTTCTTCGTCCTCGTCTTCGTCGTCCGTAAAAGTAACTTCTGTTTCATCAAAATATTGAATTTCAACCTCTACACCATTATGCGTGCCTGATTGTATTACTTCAGCTAGAGCTTTTAGAACTTCTTGTAAATCATCGCCAGGATTAACACTAAAGCCATTCTCAACATCTAGTTTTATTTTTGCTCTTTTCACATCAGCCATTTACCTAACTCCTTTCATATAGATTTATATATACTATGTTGAAAGAGTATAAAAAGATTAATATATTTGCGGAAGTTTCATTAATCGTTCTCCCTAGCTTTATTTACCCATTTTGATACCCATGGACCTTTTAATGGATGATCCGGAGTAATAATAGTGACTTTTATTTTTGGCTTTTCTATTTGCGTTAAAACGACTTCATTTAATTCCTCACTTTGTTCTTCCAGCTCTATTACATCTTGAATCTCTTTATCTTGTATTTTATCAATCATTGTAGTTTTTGGTGGTGACTTCTCTTCTAAATCTAGCAATCCGATTTTCGGTAACTCCTCTAATTCCACTTCCTTAATAATCGCTAAGCTCTCTAGCACAGAGGACTCATTTAGTACAATATTTTTTTGCTGCTCATACTCTGCCAATTCCCATCCCATTGGCCCTGGTGGAGAAAACACAAATTTCTCTAAATCTAAAATAGGGATTACTATTTCTTCTTGTTCTGAACTCATTTTATTTCCCCCCACTATTGCACTTGATTTCGTGATAAATATCAGAGAAATTTTGTAAAAATTCTTCCTTAGAGTCTTCAAGTGCAATGATATTTTGCAGTGCCCAAATATACTTTTCGTCAGACCAAGAACGCTTTTGTCCTAAATAGTATTTATGTGCAATTGAACAGAATAAGTGAGGAAACGATAAATCAGTCCAAAGAACACGAAATTGTTTTTCTGAAAAAGAATTTTCTGAATTATATGCACTCAACATATGAATAGCTAAATTAGTATCCCAAACTGACATTTTTTTCATTACTTTATTTAAGATAATACGTAGGTCCCTCACTGGTAAATCACTTGTAATAGAATGTAACTCTTTCATAAACATAGCATCATCTATTTCTGTAAATCTCGCTAAGGTAAAATCTTGCTGACAAAAACTATTAGATGCAATAACTTCTTTTGTCCATTGGTCATAATATGGATCATTTAGTTCTTGTAATGCTCTCTTTCCACGTTCTAACATTTTATCAACATACTCTAAAAACATAGTTGAAAATACATCATTTGGAAAGGAAAGCGCAATTCTTTTGTTCCCTTCTAATTCTTGTAATTTCCATCTGTATAATTTATGCCACTTCCCTAATCGACTCCGAATTTTACTTTCTTCCATAGGAATATATCCTTCCGATGCTCGATGGAATTTACCTGCATATATTAGTACCTTCTCTAATTGTTCTTTATTATAATAAATGACTTCTTTCCCTTGATGCTTATCATATAGTACATACGCATACTCATTAGATCCAATACAAAAACCCCCTCTTTTTGTTTTATGAATTTTTGTAATTGGCAACCCATTTTGAAGAAGATGTAAATGTGCTCCAGCAATAAATAGCATCCTTTTTGGGTGCATTTGTGCTTGTTTTAATATTTTTAATCCTTCTTCTGTTTCAACTTCCCACATTGTTCTCCCACTTCTGCTTGATTGTAAATAAATATTACTTATTTCAAATGGATAAAAGCTAAGGACCTTTTTTAAATGTTCACTCTCTAATCGAGTTGTTTCTTCCACCTTTAATCGCCCCCTCCTTAAAATTTATAAAATTTCCCCATACACTTTCATTAAATCCTTAGCAACTCGGTTCCAATTAAATTCTTTTTCTACCTTAGTACGTCCATATTTCCCTAACTGTTTTCTTTTATTTTCGTTATTTAAAAGATTAATTATTTTTTCTGCATATGCATCAGGGTTTTCAAAATCATTGACAATATATCCATTTTTCCCTTCTTCAATTACTTCAGGATTGCCACCTCGATTACTCGTAATTATTGGTAAACCTGCTGCCATTGCTTCGTAATGTACCCTAGCAAGAGGCTCTTGCCACTGTGAAGAGCAAACAAAAATATCTGACATAGCATAAAGTGTTGAAATATCCTTTGGCTTAACAAATTTAATAAAGACTACATGTTCTGGAAACATCGCACCCAAGGTATATAAGTGTTTTACATAATTATTTACATTGTTATCCCCAAACCATTTTGAACCAATAAAAACCATTACAATGTCTGGATTCTCCTCAATTATTTTAGGAAGAGCTTGTAGCAAAATATGAGGACCTTTTACTTTACTTAAGCGTCCAACAAATAAAACTATTTTTTTATTTTGTAAATTCAACTGTTTTTGCACATGATTTTTAACTTTTGTACCGTTCACGGTCCACGAAGGATAATACTCGTTTACATCTACACCAGAATATACTGTTCTTGTCTTTGCCTTTGCAGCTTGAAATCGCGAGGTAATTGTTCTTCCTATATAATCACTAACTGTTACAATTTTTGAAACAGCTGCAATACATGCTTTTCCCTCTTTATCACTTATCTTTTCATATGCAAACATTTCATTATGCACACTTAACACGAATTTCGTCTGTGGTGCTGCCTTACGTAAAATGGTAATCCAATTTGGACGATTGCATAAATGAACCACATCATATTTTTCCTGTTTCAGATGTTTAATAACATAATCGAGATATTCCTCTTCTGGAAACCTTATATACCTTACACCTTTGTTTTTTTCTTCTGGTTTCAAATTTGGATCTGTTATAGAAATAACTGTCACATTTTTCCCATTTGAAGCAATAATGGAAGCAACAGAATCTATATAAATTTGAATAGCTCCACCTCGTACAGCTGGTACAGGTAGCTTTTCAGTCGAAATTATTGCTATTTTCATTAAAACGCCTCCCTGTTTCATAAAAATACAACTTCTTCATATGTTACGAAAAAAACTTTGTGTTTGTGATTTTTAAGCCATTTTTTCATCCTTTATTATGAAATTTAGTCAATAGTACTTTTTCTTCTTAAAGGCAAATGGCTAGAACAAAAATGGTCATGTACCATACAGTAATAAGAAAGCATAAAAGGATGGTGATATATGTGGAGAATAACAATGAAGAAGCGGTATATACATTATCGCCCGAAGAGGAACAAAAATTGGTTGAATTGGCAGGGACAATGATTCAACATTGGGATATTCAAGCGACTACAATCGAATTAATACAAGGTGGACAACTGGCCTTAGTATGGAAAATTCATACTGCAGATGGACCATTTTGTTTAAAGAGGATTCATCGCCCCGAAAAAAAAGCTCTATTTTCCATTCACGCGCAAGATTATCTAGCCAACAAAGGCATGCGTGTTCCGAGCATAATCCCAAGCAAAATGAATCAGTTGTATACAAAGCACGGTCCATTTTTATTTGTTGTTTATGATTGGATTGAGGGAAGACCATTTGAACTTACAATGCAAGAAGATCTTGAAATGATTATGAAAGGGTTAGCAGATTTCCATGTAGCCTCTATTGGCTATAAGCCTCCTCCAGGCATACCTATATTTACAAAACTAGGACGTTGGCCCAATCATTACATTAAAAGGTTTCAACAGATGGAGATTTGGAAAACTTTAGCCGCAACTATGCCAGATGACTCATTTTCACAGCTATACTTGGCTGAAAGTGATGCGTTTATTTTAGAAGCAAAACAAACGCACCAAAGACTATTGGAATCTGAATATACTAAATGGACTGAAGAATTACAAACATCCCCCAATTTATGTCATCAAGATTATGGAACAGGAAATTCCTTATTAGATCTAAGTAATCAAATTTGGGTAATTGATTTAGATACAGTTTCTTACGATCTACCTATTCGAGACTTGCGTAAAATGATTATTCCTCTATTAGATACAACTGGTGTTTGGAATGAAAACCAATTTCAAATTATGATTAACGCATATGAGTCAGTTTCTCCTTTAACACCTGAGCAGAAGAAAATTATGTTCATTGATATGTTATTTCCATACGAATTGTATGATGTAATTCGCGAAAGATATGTTAGAAAGTCGCCTTTACTTGCTGATGAACTTGCTGGAGCTATGGAATATGAAAGAATTAAGTCAAAAGCTTTAAATATATTAATAGAGGAATTTTAATACGCAATACTAAAATTCCTAGTTTAAAAATTACCATTATTATTAATAAATATAATAGTTTTATTTTTATAGTAACATAGAACTTATATAGATGATTCTGGTACAAAAAGAGAATAAAACGCATAGATTCTTAACGGAATTGTATCTTATACTGCAAGTCCAAATAATTAATGGATAAATTCTTTCTGATTTTGGACAGACTGATTCCATAATTCACCTGTTCTTTTTAACCATATGTATGGCTTCTACTCTATAAAGAATGAATATAGATGTGTCAAAATATTTTAACCCTAGCATAAAGTGCTAATCTTGTTCTACTATTTTAATCAAGTGCTTTTGTTGTCTAATTCGCATACCACTAGGTATGCTTTTTTCTTTTTTCAACCATTCAATTGCAATAGATCAAGATGGAATTGATGATCAGTTTAGTTATTAGTTATATGGCCATTGAATCAGAATCAACGAAAGAATTAAAAGAACTTCAGGAAGAAATTATTCATGCTCAAACATATATTCAAAAACGAAAATTTGAAGAAACACAGAGATAAAACCTTGTGTTTTTGCTTGATCGTCTATGTCGCCAATCTGTTATAAATTAAATTAGATTTAATTTGTTCATTTTTTAGCATAACCCACACAATGAACAAATGATCTGGCTTCACATCCTATAACCTTCCCCGTACATTACCTCTTACAATTTCAATAACCATATATTTACCAGTTGATGGTTGTAATATCTATAAGGGGACACGTCACACGTCCATCAAGCTAAGGTTTCGAAGTACACCTAAACGGAAATTTTCTTTCTCTACAGGTATTTACTTTGAAAAGTCACCTCTTTTTTTCGTTTTAGAGCGTTTATTTTTCTTAAGTTAATGGGCATGTGCGGTATCCCAAAGATAAAATTAAGAATAGCAATTAAATAGGTTGGTTATAGTATTGATTGTGGAGGTGAGAAAGATGAACAAAAAACAACAAGGTTATAATAAGGCAACTTCTGGGGCGAGCATCCAAAGCACAAATGCTAGCTATGATACAGAATTCGCAACTGAAACTAATGTACAAGCAGTAAAACAAGAGAATGCACAATCAGAGGCAAAGAAAGCACAAGCTTCAGGTGCACAAAGTGCAAATGCTAGTTATGGTACAGAATTTGCAACTGAAACGGACGTGCATGCAGTTAAAAAACAAAATGCACAATCAGCTGCAAAAAAATCACAATCTTTTAGTTCTAAACAATAATGAATGAAGGAAAACACTTCTCTATCTTAAGAGAAGTGTTTTCTAGGGCTGTGGAGAAAGTCTTCTCCACAGCCTATTTTTGTGTCTGAACAAATACATAATATATCACTAGCAACTTTAGATGATGAGTTTGCCACAGTTTTAAAAACTGAAGAATTCATTAAAAAATTGTAGTTAGTTGAAACAATACAATCTTAAGGTGTTTGTTTTAATTTTATATGATATACACAGTTAGAAATACTCTCTTACGCCCATCAAAATAAAACGAAAAAAAGCTATTTTTGTGGAATATACAGAAAAAATAGCTTTTTTCATTTTAGGGGAATTTTGTTTTTTAGCTTAATAGGATTCATGTTTTTTCAACTCTAAGGTCACCGTAGATGCTAAACGTTGCCTTCGAAATTCTTCACATATTCTAATAATGTTTGATATTGTTGATCAAGGGCATACTCATCTGTTCCAATTGGTGATTTAAAAAAGAGTGAAAGATGTTCCATTATTCCTACTTTCCTCTCTCTAAGTGCATGATCCATAAAACGGGACAAATCAATTATTAGAGGCGCAGCTAAAATCGAATCAATACCTAGCCAATTAATTTTCATTGTCATTCGTTCTCCTAACCAACCTTCAAAGTCAATCGTATCCCAGGCCTCTTTCCTATCTCCTCGGACAAGAAAGTAATCAATTCTTACTTTATGATCAAAATGACTGTACCCCAATATTTGTTCTAGCCCAATGGATTTCGAATCAATTTTTGTTGAAGAATGTGTTGGGTGTTCCAAAACTGCACCATCTTGATTTCCTAAGATGTTCGTACTATACCACCCGACAATATTCAATCCACGTTGTTTAAACATTTTTCCTAAAACATGTTTATATAAAGTCTGACCTGTTCTTCCATCTTTTCCTGCCGTCGGAACATCCTGCAGTTCTGCTAATTCCTGTAATGCTGGTATCTCAGTCGTCACACTCGGCGTAAAATTTACATATGCACATTTTGATTTCATTGCCGCATATGCATACAGCATACCTGGTCGAATATCAGGTGAATTTTCCCTTAACCCAGTCTCAAATGCTTTTAATGACTGGTATAAAGAATGACTTTTTGTCTTTTCTTCTGTTGAAGCCGTATTTACCACAACAATTCTCTCAAGATTATATTTTTTTCTAAATTCTTCAATGTCTTCCTGAATTTGATTCACTGCGCTCATTAAATTCTCAGGCTCTCCTGTCAGACTATAGACCCCTTTTACAAAATCATTTACATTAGCCAGTGGAGCTTGCCAAATAGGAACATCATTGAGTTGCATTTCAATTTTCTTTAAAATAGATACTTGAATGATACCATATTTTTGTATTACTTCTATCAATGAATCCTTTTGTATATCCCACCCACCAAAAGCAATCTGATCGAGTGGAGTTAGCTGTAGCGTCTCAAATTCCTTCTCTGAAGAAATAACGCCCCTTAGTGGAGCAAGATTTTGATTTACGGCAAAAAGTCCGGAAATCGTTGTTGTTGCAACTGCGCCTAGTACTCCAACAAATAACACACCCATCTGATATGTCATTTTTTCACCACTCCTCATTTCCCACAAGTTTTAGCAACAAGTCATGGACTTCGGTCGCTTCTAATGTATCTGGAAGTTCAAAATCTCTCCCTGTTACTACAAGTGACACATAATCTCCTTTGTCCTTTGCTGGTAAACCGTGAGATCCTTTGATTCGCTCCGGTTCTAGTGGTATTTGGAATGTTTTTGGGTTTACAAACAGCTCAACCGGATCATAGCCAGGCTTCCTATGAATATCTACATTGTATGCAAATTCTGGTGCCTGTTCATCGTTCAACCACCAGTAATAAACAAACCAACTGTCAGGTTCTGCAATTGCAATTAACTGCCCCGAAAGCTCGTGATTAATCTTATGAATCCGTTTCTCTTCTTCTCCCCATACCTCGGCTATACCTGGTGTTCTTTCGAGAATTTCTTTAACTACCCCAATATCACGTGAGTCCTGAATATACACATGAGCCAATTGATGATCTGCTAAAGCAAAGGCTTTCGACATCTCCAAATCGAGAAAATCCATATTTTCGACATGCTTGATAGCCACGTATCCCTCTTTATTCAACGTTTGATTGATAAATATAGGTCTATTAACTGTCTTAAAGTTGTATTCTGATAAAATAACTAGCCGTGTTTGCTCCTTCAAGTTGCGCTCTTCCAATTGCTCGACAAAGTTTCCAATTAAACTGTCAATTTCTTTAATGGATTTCTTCGCAGCTTCACTTTCAGGCCCAAACCTTTGTGCGTTATAATCTATATTGGGTAGATATACAAGTGATAATCTTGGTTTATATTCTTCTAAAACATCTATTGCTGCATCTAATATCCATTCACTGGATTTAACTGAAGAGAGCGGACCCCAGAAGCTCTTCAAATCGAACTCCCCATATTTCCCCCTCAATTTTTCATATAGCCTCCTCGGCTTTGAATCACACCACATGATTGTTTTTTTATCGAGATGAATTGGGGCAGGAGTAACTACATAGTCTGCCGTGCTCAACTTACTGAACTGCCAAAACAACACTGCTGTTTCAGCTGTCAAAATTACAGTAAATTGAAAAAATGTTAATTTTTTATCTAGATAAATACTTTCTCAATATTATCCAATAAAACAAGATTGAGAAGGGTAGTTCTTCAGAGAACTAATGATTTTCTACCTAAAATTTGTCTTAACGTAACATTCATTTTTTTTGATATGGTGATTCCATCGCAATTAGACTAAGGTTTTAAACTATCGCAAAAGAAAAACCAATGATTAAATTTTAAACCTAGTCATTACCTCATCCATTGCATCTTGATTTACACCTATATAACGTAACGTGACCTTCTCTGACAAGTGATTAAATATCTCCATGAGCAATGCTATGTTTTTCGTTTGCATGTACATGTGATACCCGTACGTTTTTCTCAACGTATGTGTTCCTATTTCATCTAATCCAAACTCCGCCGCTGCTCCGCTTAATATCTTATATGCCATACTACGACCAATTGGACGATTCCTACCTTGTCTACTTTGTAATAAATACTCATTATCTTCCCCTTCTTCGATAAACCATTTAAGCTCTCTTTTCAGTGCTGTAGTAATTTGTATTCGTTTCTGTTTCCCTGTTTTCTTTTCTCTCATAGATATATGACTACCTTTGACATCTCCTACTTTCAATTTCAAAATGTCCGAGATTCTCAGTCCTGTATTGATTCCCATAATGAAGAGAATGTAATTACGTAAGCTCTTTTCCTTAAAATAATCTTTTAGCTGCTGTATTTGATCTGGATCACGTATTGGCTGAACAAAATTCATTATTCATTACCTCCAGTTTCTTCAGTTTCATAAACTTCTAATCTAAGAGCAAAAGCAAGTTTATAAAATACTCTAGCCTTAACACGTCGATAAGTACGCTCGCTCATGCCGATTTCGTTATATACCATATAATCACATACATCTTCATCTTCTAAATAACGCTTAATGATGATGTCTCTTTGATCCCTTCCTACACGCCCATTACCCAAACAACTAAGAAACTGGTCAATACGAAATGATGTTTGCTTAATCCATTCTTCTCTTTTACTTTGTTGAATATTAGCCATCGCTACATCTTCTAATGGCTTTCCTACATCATTTGTAGGTCCGTGATATTTAATTTCATAAGAAGGAGTAACTTTCATTTCTTCACGCATCATTCCAAACTGTCTATATAAACGTACATTTTCGAGAACACCTTCTAATTTTTCTGCGTTGCTACTCTATCGATTTTTGGTAAGAAAGATAATTGTTTAGTCATGTAAGACCACTTCTTATTATTTTTAAATTACTTTTGTCTTAATGCTCCACGTCTTCGTTCATAACAAGGTCTATGTATCCCCATTAAATCCTCAATTTCACGAGTCCTTAATTTCTCTTTTTGTTTTGTCTTATTTTTCTTCTTTCCTTGATTTGATTGCTTTTTCCATTCACGTAGCTGATCCTTTAACACCTTCATTCCCCCATCTCCCTTTTCAAAATAAAAAGGACACCTATTCCTAAAACAGCTTTCATTGCTGCTTTAATGAATTGGTGTCCTCTAGTTTTCTAGCCGGACGATATTCAAATGTTATTTTAAATATCCCAATAGTCACTATTAACATCATTAGCATATTTGCTGATTCCTCCTTGAATAAATCCCTAAACCTTGTCCATACTATAAATACACTTGAGTTCTGAACTTCCTTCTTAATGCTTTTCTGGAGAGCAGTTAGCTTTTGCTAGCTGCTCTTTTTACGTTTTAAGTGAATAAAATTCTAAACATTGTCTAACACTGTAGACAAGACTTTAAAAAGTCGATTTCTCCCATTCTAGCTTTCTTGGTCGAGAGCCGAGCGGTTAGCAAAAGCTAACTGCTCTTTTTTTAATTAAAGGTTTTCTATAACATAATTTATCTGTTTTATGATTAAACTTTCATGATTCTATCTATACTAAACTTGGGCATTATAGCTCAAAAAATCTTTCATTCACTTGGCGGACAGTTTATTTAATAAATTGTCTGCCTAAGCCATTTAATAATTCTGCTTTATATTAAAATGAAAGTTTTATTAAGATCATTGTTATTTCCACATAATACTTTTAATTCTGCTTATACTATAGCTGTAACTTAAAGTTACATATCATTTACTTGTAGGGCCTAGTTTCTTTTGTACAACAGGTAGTTAGCTCATTAAGCTAGCTACTTTGTTGTGAAAAAGAAAGTTTTTATTTAGTTTACTTTCCTGCATAACATTTTCAAATCTGTTTATACTATAATTGTAACTTGTGGTTACAATTTGCGTATCCATGTGGAATAGTATTTACAGCAGGCAGTTAGCTACTTTAGCTAGCTGCTTTGTTGTGCCAAATAGCGTTTTTTTTTCAAATTAACGACCATATAATTGGACACATTTACCAGTATTTTTACCAAAAAATTCATGATATGGTTAATTAGTCGAATACGTCATTACTTGGCACTTACCCTTAGAAGCCCCGTCGACAATCGGGGTTTCTTTTATTAATATATATTTGTCAAAATAGTTAGTTGAGTGTTAAAATATGATGAATTCTCCTTAGGGAGTTTTCATGTAATTAAACAAGAGTTTACAAGTTCTCGAATCTTAGCCCCTTGGAGCGCCCTTCAAGGGGCTGAACTAATTAAAATAACGATTTTACAAAAAACGCACTTATATTAAAAACCTACATAAAATAATCATGACCTACTCAGAATTAGTCATTGAGCACCTTTTATGGTGTTCTTTCTTTGTTACTTAATAAGAATTTTATTAAATAACTGAATAAAATTAAACATTCCGTCAATAATAACCACAATACAATCTGCTTCTTACCCAGGTTGTATCAAATGGAGCAGTTAATGCAAATGACTGCTCTATTTTATTTTCATTACATAAACTTGATATTTTTGTCCATACTATACAAAACTCACGAAATATTTATGCTCCTTAAATTCGTGGATATAATGTTCTTATAGCAGTTAGCCTGTGCTAGCTGCTCTTTTGTATTTAGTTAAAAATAAGTTTTAGGTCTTATTCCTGTTCTACATCATATACTTTTAACCTAAACATCCAGCTCAAAGTGTTACCTCCTATCTTAAAGAGCACTTATGCATGGTGCTCTTTTTTATTTTCTTTCATTTCCGCATAACATTTTCAACCCTGTTCATACTATTTTTGTAACTTAAAGTTACAAACTATTTCTGTAAGCGCAACGTTTCTTTTGTACAACAAGCAGTTAGTTTTATTAACTAGCTGCTTTGTTGTGCAAAAGAAAGATCTGCACATGTATTAAGAACATGCATAAAATATCATGTGGTATTCTTTTTCAATTTTAGTTTTGGTCATGGAGCGCCTTAAAAAGCGCTCTTTATATTTGCAAATAACCATTTCGTTCAAACATACACACGATTTATATAAACTAAGCATATATTTACATAGACAAGACATAGCTTTTACTTTACATGCACAATTTTTGTGCATGTATTTTGTTTAATACAATAACTATACCAACCTAAACATGGTAAAATTCAAATAAGGTAGGTGAATATAATGAGTGGATTTGTAGTTTGCACACTTGTTGGTCTAATCATTGTAATAATAGGTTATCTGATTCATATTAAAAAACAATTATTTCTTATTGCTGGATACCAAGATGCTACTTTTATTGGTGATAAAAATAAACTAGCTAAATTATTCGGCATATTTGCTTACATAGTAGGAATTGCTACTTTTTTACTACCTTTCGGACTTGAATTTTTCGGTGACATAAGTGGCAAAATCTATGCAGCCTGTGTTGTTGCAGGTACAGTTTTTGTTTTGGTTAGAAAACAAATGATTAATAAACCTTTTTAAAAAGAGTCTTAATATGGCTCTTTTTTTATTGATAAAACTAATTCAAATAACTATTTTATTATGTTTCCTAACTCACAGTAATGACCTAAAAAAAACATTCATATATATTTATCAGATGCACTTTGAAATCCCAGAGTATCTAATACTTTTAAGAGTTAACTGAACAATAATATTCGACCTCTCTTTAAAAAATTATTAAAAATAACTTAGATACAAAAAAGCTACGTTTTATATAGGATAAAAAATCATCTTACGTAAAGGAGCTTGATTATTTGTGAATTACCAAAATGATAACAACTCCAAACCTTGCAATTGTCCATCCCCCACGTCTAACAGTTTAAATGTTGTTCAAACTACTCCAACAATAGTTTCTGTAAATTCTGCGATTCCACTAGATACCGTGGTAAATTCTAATGGAACGGCAATCTCATTCACACCACCAACAACTGTTTTACTTGAAGGTGGAAGAACCTATTTAGCAATCTATGAAGTGCAAGTTATTATTCAACCAGGGGGTAGTTCGGCAGGTATCACTATGTATCTGAATAATAATGCACTCATTGGCTCAGGTACTTCTCTAGGGTATACTGCAGGATTTACTTCTGTATCAGCACCCGCAATTTTCACTACCCCTCCAGGTTTACCAAGTACACTTACTGTTAATGTAGGACCGTATTCTAGTCCATTAAATACGTTGGGCTTAACTCTTGCTGTTGTAGCATTAACATAGTAAAATCTAATACTTTCCAAAATAAATTTCTTTGTCCTTTAACTGCCGTTTGGAGTTAACCTCTAAGAACTCACTATAACTACATATAGAAAAAGAATATTATCTCGATCGATAGTACTGGGTGACTCGGCTAACACAATTCCTGAGTCACCTATTTTTCTAAAATAATGCTTTTATGAAATTTCATTGTCAAATTCCTCACTTGTCCATTTCTCCGACCTCCTTTTTTAATAAAATAGCGTTTTTATTTAACATCAATGTATCTAATTTAATAATTGCACTTAAATCCTAATATATAAGCCGTTTCTAGTATTTAAATACGTCATAGAATACAATATAGGACAAGCTTTCTCCTAATCTAGTCCTAATAAAATTGAGAAGGAGGTGAATACCAATAGCTATCATACCTCCATTTATGGCTTCCAGAAGATTTACTTCTACACTAGGTGCGGGTAAGCTACAGGTGCCGCTTTTGCAATTGCTGCTACAGCTTGCTTAAATGATGCTGGTGTTGCTGCTACAGCATTCCCAAAATTTACGTATTATAATTTCTACCTAAACGGTGTACTTCAGCCAGGCGGAGAATCAAGTGTTACTACTGGCCCAACTGGAGCGATTACAATTCCAGGTGGCGATACATTTGATCCTGCAATCCCAGTTACTATTGAATTTATCGTAACTTAGTTATATTCAATTATTTCACAATTAATTACTGTAACCATATACTAGTATAGAATGATAGAAATTTATACTCACGCTTGAAAAGGACACTGTTTTATCCTTAGTTATCCTTGTTACCCACTTATTTATCGGTCAATATCAATGGTTAATTAAAGAGATGACTTCACTAATTATAAATTTTTAATAAACTAGTAAAAAAATAATAAAATATAACAAGAATATGTTAAATAGCTCTTAATCTACTTGTAATGGATTATTTTTAATTTTGCCCCTATTGTATTACCTTGTTGAATAAAAACTCTTATAAAGGAATCTGAAAGGTCGTTTTTAAGCTATAAAAATTAATTTTTGGATTACATGCAAATAAAAAGAAAAAAGTTCCATTTTATGGACCCTTTTTCCTTTTGTTTTTTAATCTTAGTGTATTCTGTATTGTCCTGTTAATTGCTCTTCAGCCATTCGAACTAAACGCTTTGTAATTTCTCCACCGACAGAGCCATTTGCACGTGATGATGTATCAGGTCCTAGTGTGACTCCTAATTCACGGGCAATTTCATACTTCATTTGCTCAATAGCACTTGCTGCAGCAGAAATAAGAATTTCATTTGTATTACTTTCTTGTCTTTGAATATTCATAATTGCACCTCCACTATATTTGTATATAACATGTGCTTAAATATTATATTTATACGTAAGTAGACTATTTTTTTCTAGTATTTTTAGGAGAATTCTTTTTCGTTCTCTCTTTCCCGTATTCAACTAACTGAATTGGAAAAACATCTGAATCCTGGATTCCTAACACATTCATTTCTTCTCTAAATGAACGCCAGGACTCTACCTTTATTGATTTTTCTTAGCCATTTCTTAATGTGTATGTGTAGATTATTATTATCCCTCCTGAAATGTTAAATAATCTACATTGCACTTCAGTATAACAATAAAACCGCCTGTAAAGACGGTTTCTCTTTGCGTTATTTTTTTATGGATCTACGTTTTCTTATTTTCTCTTTAATATATTTTATGTTACGTATGCCTAGACGGATTGAAGCGAAGAAAAGGTAAATCATTATAACGATGTAGATTACTAACCAACTCGTATAAATAAAGGTACCTTGAAATCCATTTTCGGTAAGCCAGTGAGTCACCCATATTCCACCAAAGTAAGCTGGGATTGTCAGCAAGCTTACATCTTTAGGATCCGCAAGATAAATCATTAAAAATAAAAAAGCAAGTGCCCCTATTGTACTAACATTTTCAAGAATCATTTTCAAAAACCACCTGCTCTATAATTTATATTATATCAATAATTCGCTATCTTACTCCCATATTGTCCTTGTATTATTGATTACTGCTTCTTCTTTCTGCTGTCATATAACGACTTCCCTACCAAGATGAGAAATATAATAAAAATAGTTATATAAGGATTATCAAAAACTAGGAAATATACGCTAACTGCAAATATAAATGCTAAAATTAAATATCCCAATTCCCCCACCTCTTCACCCAAAAATATACTCATACTTTTAATTCTTATTTAAGCTTTTAAAGCCTGTTTTCCTACTTTAAACAGGCTCTTTTATTTTCATAAACCTCCAAATTAAACAGTAAGACTCCCATCCCCAAAATAGGCAGGAGCAAAGAAATTAGGTGGGAGAACACCTAATTTTAAAAGTTCAATTTAATCATTGGGGGAGGAGCCCCTCTCACTGACAGAGCCAATTGCATGTGCTGATATATCTATTCCAAGTGTAACTCCTAATTTTCTTACTGTCACTAAATTTAACTACATAATTACTAAACCCTCTTCCTCATTATTTTTTATGTGAATCATAACCATATTAATTATATAAAAAATATATAATTAAATAGGATTTTTATATCGAAATTTCACACTAGCATATCCGCAAATGAAGTCCCCACATTATTCTTTCGTTTCATATGCTTCTCTAAATAGATTTTTGTTGTTTGGATATTTTCGTGACCTAGTGTTTGCATTAAATGATATAGATCCGCATTTCCTTGTTCAACCGCCATGATTGCAAATGCATGACGAAATGTATGTGCCGTTACAGGATTTTCACGATACTTTAGAAAATCTAAATTTGTCTTTTTTATCATATCTGTTACCTGATTTGATAACGTTTTTGGATTATAAAAATTTCCTCTTTGATTTACGAATAAAGGAAATTCATCTCCTTGATCCAATATAGTTTGGAATCCTCTTCTCCGTCTCATTTCGCTTATACATTGGAATAAATGCTCAGGAATGAAAAGTTCACGTGCTTTATCTCCTTTTCCTGTGACTTTTAACCAATACTTTCCGTCATAATGTAAGTCTTTTACTCTCGCGGTGCACAATTCTTGAATTCTTGCACCAGTACTTGCTAGAGCTAGTAAAATTGTATAGTTCACTAAATGCCCTTGTTCTTTATAAAACCCTAAAATTTTCATTACTTCATCATAGGATAGGTCCCGATTTGGTCGATCCTGTTCATTTACATTAGCGCGCTGTAGTTCCTCATGAAGAGGCTTCTCGATATATGAAAAAACATGAAGATGTTTTAGAAAAGAACGAATGAGCACTGTTTTCTTCGCAAGAGTTGCGACCGCGTACGTGTCCCCGTTCCTACCGTTCTCTACCTGCTTCAACCAAGCATTATATTTACGAATATGCCAAGGCTGTAATGTTTTTAATAAAGATTCATTTTGCTGTACCTCTTCCCCTTTCAATTCGAATGCTTCTGCATGCTGCACCATGCACTGACAAAACGATAAGATTTCAGAAACATAACTCTTTTTCGTATCCTCTTTTCTATTCTTCTTCTCATCCATATCTTTTTGTAAATGTATGAAATGATAAATGACTTCTAAATCACTTAAATACGTATATTTATTCTTTCCCTCTTTTTCTGCAACCTCCATCTTCTCTTCCATCTTATCTACATAACGACTATCATGCAGGAATGGAACCATATCTCTTATATTTTCTATATATGTATCTATATCTTCACTTTGATTCATTGTTATAGGTAAGTTCTCTTTTTCATTTTGTTTATCCATATTTCGAATCCACCTCTTCTATTGAAGATTATGAATGTAACTCTCTTTATAATCCTTACTTACCATTTTATTTTACTTCTATTCATTATACAAATGATAATTCATTTTCTTTCTGTAAGAATACTATATTCTTCTCTATTTACTTATACTTATATTTTTTTATAATTTATTAGAAAGTAGATATCTTTTAATCATTTGCTATTTAACAGTAAAATTATTTTTATAATAAAATAAAATATAAAAACCCATTAAAATATAAAAAGAATTATAAGTATTTTTAAATCATAAATATGTATAAGGACTTTAATGAATTCTAGTTCTTGTTTTAAATATATATCATATTCTGATATGATATATACATATCTAAAATACTAGCAAACGATAGTTAAGGAGGTGTCCTTTCATGACACAAGATTTATTGTTCATTACAAAACCTACTGTAACGACAAAAGAGGCAGCCGGCTTATTAGGAGTAACGGTACAAACAATTTTACAAAAAGAAAAAGATGGATTAATAGAATGTGTATATAAAGATAACTGGAAGCAATTCGGTAGTAAGATTTTTTATTTAGAGGATATTGAACGTTTAAAAAATATTGAAGAGGTTCAAGGATATAGTACAAGAGAAGCAGCTGAAATTCTCAATGTAGCACCATCTACAGTTTTTACCTATATCAAATCTGGTAAATTACCTGCTTCAAAGATTGAAAAACGTGGAAAAGAAGTATATATCATTGATAAAGATGATCTTGAAACTTTTCAACTTACTTATGAAAAAACTACATCAAAAGAGCGAAAAACATTCATTACTAAGATTCAAGAAGAAGAAATTTATCTTTATCAATTATTAACACACCAACATACCGGAAAAACAGCTAGGGTAATAGAGATCAATGGAGCAGACGGCAAGATTCTTACAGAAGACGAAGAAATATTCTCTCTATCCACTTATAAGGAACGTGATTACGCCTTTGAGCCTTTCCATAAACAAGCGGTAATTACGAAACGAGGGTATTTATCTTTTTCATTTAAAAAACCTCAGCTATTCCATTCCATAACCTATAATCTAATAAATTTATTTTATAAAGAACTAGGTGTCACAAATATGCGATTGAGTATTTCATCTGATACTATCAAATTAGAAATTAAACCTTTCGTATTACAAGTTGATCCATTGCAGTTTCAAGAGGAGATTAAATACTTACATTCTCATATGAAATCCGGCACGATCCTTCCACATGTAGAAGGTATTTACTTTAAAAGTAATGTAGAGTCATTAACTTTTCATGCAAATCATGAATTCAAGCAAAAAATAGTGCAAATGGCAGCGGACGCAAGTATGGGGCAGGAAGAATTCTTATTGCAAGCTGTAAAATCTTATATAAGAAATTTAGAACAACAGTAAATATTTATAAATAATAAGAAGGGTAGAAAATAAATCTTTCTACCTTTTTTAGATTTATAAATTTTAACTTAATATCAATGTGTTATGCTCCCCCTAGTAGAGATAGAATTTCAGCATTCAAGAGTTCGTTAAATCTAAGTTTAACGAAATGTTAAGTGGTGTGGTGTAAGTAAACTCCCCTCCTATTGTACAAGTGTACAAAGACATGAAAATGGATACTTTTTAGACAAGAAAGTGGATACTTTTTTATAAAGGAATTGCTTTAGTTATATATACGTACATTTTTACCATGATTTTCAATAGCAAATCTATTAATTAAAAGAGACCTTTATTTCTGTACAGCTGCGTATAACAATACTTTCTAAAATAAAAATACAACACCATTTAATAGTGATGTATTTTTATTAATGATAAGAGACTAGTGTTTTGTAATCTAATTTTACTAGTAAATATTGATTCAAAGCTTGCCCCTTTTAATTTTTAAAAAGCTGGTTAGTCTATTATCTATTTCTTTTATAAGATTCTCCATATAATTAAAACGATCATTTAGAATATAAAATTCAATATTGGCTCCTCCTTTTAATAAATGGATGATATTTATTTTTTCTATTGCTAAGTTATTCACATTACATTATCTTAATTAACCATTAAAATATGTAAGCCTCGTTAAAAAAGAGACCTTTATATACAAGGCTAGTTTCTTCATAAATTAATGTGCTTTGATAATTTATTTATATAAAATGAACGGAGTAAGAAAAAGAAAATCATTTCAACTATACCGAAAAAACAGAGTACAATGCCTAACTCTTTTAATAAAGGGAAATCTGATTGACTTTGCAAAAATTTAATAGCAAATATAGTATGGATTGCTGCAATAACGTAAGGCACAAAAAATAAAATAGCCAATTGAATCGTTGCAGAACGAAACATTTCTGAATCTGTTAATCCAATTTTTATAATTGTAATATATTTCATTTCCTCATGTGTTAAATCAGTATACATTCTGAAATACAAAACACTAGCTGCCCCTATAAAGAAAATAACTCCTAAAAATGTGCCGATAAAGAAAGCGGAAGTTTTATCTTGTTTACTTACATGCAATGCATCACTAGCTGTATATATACTAAATGGGATATTCTGATTTCCTTCCCTAGATTGTAAAAACTTCTCACTATCTTGATTAATTACTTTTAACATCTTTGTTGTAGGAATAAGGCTAGATTCCCAATTATCAACAAAATAATTATAAATCGTTGCTGTCTCTAGATGAGGAATCATCGTATCAAATATAATATCTTTCATGACCACAACTTCTTGGAATGGTTCTATTGCTTTTGGTAAAAAAGACTTTATAGAAAATCTTGTATTGTTGGAATCCAAGGTAATAAAATCTTGTTTTACAAAAGGATTTGTCAATACATTCGACAAAAATGACGACGTAATAATAACTTCTGTATTAGCTAGTTTGATCTCCTGTCTATGCAATAACTTAGACAAAGCATTGTAATTACTTTCTTTCATAATTGTGATTTCTCTATCAAAAATTTTATCCTTTAAAACCATAGACTTGTACTTTTTATATTGAAATTGGTGATGCTTTAGCTCTTTTTCAATAGTAGTAATATGTTTATTCTCTATGGGATTGTTTTCATAAGATATATACGTAAAAGGTATTGGATAATCTTTTATAATACCTGACTTTGTGTAATTATTCATTGCAAACAATGCCGTAATAATGGTAAATGCACATGCGGTTAACATGGTAACAATAAAAAGCATATTAATATTACCTCTTGTTCGAGTTGCTAAGTCAGAAATCCACAACATATTGCTTCGTTTCATATAAAATTTACGACTCTTTTTTAGTAATCGAATACACCAAAAAGCAACTTGCGAAAATAGTAGGTAAGTTCCAATTGCTACAAGAGGAATTATTGAAATAATAATATAAACCGTATACGTATTTGCGATACTATCTTGTTTCATGTACCAATCCGTGTTTCCAGCAATATAATAACTGCCCCCTAAACATGCTAAACAACAAAACAATAAAAGAACGGAAGGTTTTTTCTCTTCTTTTTTTAGGTGATTTCCTTCCATAAGACGTTTTGTCTTACGATTGCGAATAAATATAGGTGTCAGCGTAGAAACGATGATAAATAAAATGATAAATATTACTGTCGTTACTAGGCATGCTTTTATTGGCCAATATAAATAAAGATCTTTCGCACCTGTTAATTTTGAGGTTATTAATAGAAAAAAATAAAAAAAGACCAATCCTACTTGAATGCCTGTGAAAATAGATAATATACCAATAAACATATTCTCAATAAACAAAAGCTGCTTTAATTGCTTATTTGAAATACCAAGTATAGATAATATACCAAACTGTTTTTTACGAACTTTAAAAAACGTATTGATGGAATACAGTAAAAATAAAAAGGAAAAAACGATAATAATAATTTGAGCACTTTTACTCATATTTATAAGAGCCTGATGTTCTTCTAATTCTTTTACCTTTTGCAGTTGTGGATGGAATACATATACAGCAAATGAAAAAAAGACTGCAATGGAAAATGTGCTACTCAAAAAATAAGCAAAATAAGCGTGAGAATTACGTACAACATTTTTTAAAGCAAATTGCCAAAATTTCATCATTCTTCCCTCCTTCTTTCGTTAGCTTTGTATATTTAGTCATATCTATTCATTCCAACTTACTTTCAAACGATAGCCTAATCCATTTATTGCTTCAATTGCATTTTGAATACCAATTGCACTAAATTTCTTACGAAGACGTGTAATATTTACATTGAGCGTATTTTCTTCAATAAAGCTTTTTTCATCCCAAATTGCTGATAATAATTCTTCACGTCTAGTTGTTCTGGGATACTTAGATAATAGTATCTCTGCCAAAATCGCTTCTTTCTTTGTCAAATGAACCTGTTCTTGTTCAAAATGAAGTTCTGGTCTTTCGGTATAAACCTTTAAACCATAGACTTCTACAACCCGCTCTGTAACATTTGACGCATATTCTCCATAATTACGACGTAATTGCCCTTTTAGTTTTGCCATTACCACATCATAATGAAATGGTTTTGTCATATAATCATCCGCACCGCTTTCAAACGCCATAATTTGTTCCATTTCACCTGCGCGAGCAGAAATAAAAATAACGGGACATGTAGACTCATGACGAATTTGACGACACCAGTGGAATCCATCGAATTTAGGTAAATTTACATCCAATAAAACAATGTGTGGTCTCACTTCATAAAATGACTCCATTACATTATCTAAATCATCTACTACCACTACTTCATAACCGTATTTTTGAATATGAGATTGCAATAAAGATGCGATATTTGAATCATCTTCTATAATTAAAACTTTATACATGTAAAGCATCCTCCATTTTTCTTTCTGTTTTAGAATTATTAGACAAAATAAGAGAACATAAAATAATATTATGTTCCCTGATTTCTTATTCATAACGTAAACATTCAATAGGTTCTAGCTTTGCTGCTTTATTCGCTGGAAGTAAACCAAATATAATTCCTATTAACATAGAAAAACCTACCGTAGTAAGACCTAAGCTTACTGAAATAATAAGTGGCCACTCTGCAAAAATTGCAATCAGCCATGCAAAGAAAACACCAAGTATAAACCCAATAAATCCACCTAAAGATGTTAAGATACAAGACTCAATTAAAAATTGAATTAATATTTTCCCTCTTGTTGCACCAAGTGCTTTACGAATACCAATTTCACGCGTACGTTCTGTTACGGATACGAGCATAATATTCATCACACCGATACCGCCTACTATTAAGGAGATTCCAGCAACACCAGCGAGAACCATAATTATCATATTTGTTCCATCATCTACATCTTCCATATAGTCATCCTTACCACCGGTTGTAAATCCGTGTTCAAATTTAGGTGATTTAATTTCATTTAAACGTGATACTGCTTGTTTCCCCACAGTTTCTCGCTCATCTGCAGAAGTTAATTTTACTTTTACTCGATCATATTCGCTTACTCCTGTAATAAAAGAAATATTTTCAAGGGATGTATATCCTGCAGGATCTGAAGGTACATATTTATCCTCACCTTTATAAACCCCAACAACTTTATATGGTTTTCCTTTTAAATCAACGTATAAACCCTCTTCCCAGTCATCAAATATTTTTGTAAAAGCTTTTTCATTTAAGATAACAGAAGGAGTTGCTTGACTTAGTTCATGAGTATTTAACTGACGACCATAAAGGATTGTGAGTTTATTATCTTCCATAAAATTACCTGTTCCACCATTTAAATTAAGAGAAGTATCTTTTTTTCCAGAATAGGCCTTTATTTCTGTACTTGCCTGTGGATACACATCTTTTACTCCTTGTATGGATTGTAATTGCTTAATCATCTCAGGTGAGATCTTTGCGTTATCTGTACCAAAATCAGGATTTTCATAAAAAATTGTGATTTCATCCTCTTTTGCTTTTTCTAACTGAGATTTAAACTTAACAGTTGATCCATCTCCCATTGAAATAATTGTGATAATAGCACTAATTCCAATAATAATTCCGAGCATAGTTAAAATGGAGCGCATTTTATGCGCAAAAATAGAAGATATGGCCATACGTATATTTTCCCTCGTATTCAAAATCAACCTCTCCAATCTTGGACGATATTTCCATCACGAATCACTATCTGGCGCGCTGCTGCTTCTCCAATTTCACGATCATGAGTAATCACAATTATTGTTGCGCCTTGTTTATTTAATTCGTAAAAGAGATCCATAATTTGTTTACTTGTTTTTGTATCAAGTGCACCAGTTGGCTCATCCGCCAAAATAAATTTCGGATTATTTACAATTGCTCGAGCGACAGCGACACGTTGCTTTTGTCCACCTGATAGTTCATTTGGAAGGTGGTTTGAACGTTCAGCAAGACCTACTTTCGTAAGTGCTGCTAATGCACGTTCACGTCGGTCCCTCTTATCTATTCCAGCATAAATAAGCGGTAATTCTACATTTTGTAATGCTGTTAAACGAGGAAGTAGCATGAAATTTTGGAAGACGAATCCAATTTCTTTATTCCGAATATATGCAAGTTTCGTATCAGACATGCTTGAAATATTTTGACCAGCTAATGAATAGGTGCCCGTTGTTGGTTTATCTAAACAGCCAATAATATTCATGAGTGTTGATTTACCAGAACCAGACGGTCCCATAATCGAAGTAAATTCACCTTGATTTAGTGTTACATCAATACCATGTAAGATTTGAACCGTTTCTTCACCATTTTGAAAGGATTTCGTGATGCCTTTTAAATCGATCATTGAGCGGAAACCTCCATACCATCTGTAACGTCTTTCTCAGGCTTAGAAATAATTTGGTCATCTTTTTTTATACCAGAAACCTTCGCCTCATTATCTGTTTCAAACTCAATATTTACAGGTTGTTCCTTTGCTTTCCCATCTTTCACGATAAATACAACGTTTTTATCACCTTTCTTGACGATGCTACTTTTCGGAACAACTGTACCATTTGCCTCACCTGTTTTACTTATGACATATACATGAAAACCTGTTTGTAATTCTTCAGAGTTATTTAATGTAACAACGAACGGATAGTTAGAGATTGTTTTGTTTTCATCCATAGTCTTTACTGGTGTTGTTCCAATTTCTGTTACTGTTCCTGTCCATATTTTCCCTTGTACTGTTTTGGACGTAATAGAAATTTCTTGTCCAACTTTCATTTGAGAAAGTTCGTATTCTGATAACTGACCTTTTACTTTTAATGGACCAGCTGTGCGAATCGTAATACCACTCATCCCTGTTTTCTCGTCTGTTCCCTTACTAATTTCTTCAATCACACCATCAACAGGGCTTGTGACAGTTAGTGCATTAACTTTTTCCTTATTTGCTTGTATTAATTGGTTTGCTTTTTCGATTTCAAACTTCTTCATTTCAAGTTGTGTTTCATGTCCTTGAATTTCTTGTTCAGCTGCTTGTAGCATCGTTTTTTCTACACCAGCATTTTTATCTTTTTGCAGCTTTTGTTTTGCTGTATCAATTTGCTTTTGTAACAATGCAACTTCTTTTTCAGCTAACTTCTTTTGCATGTCTGCTTCACTTTTTTCTAGTTTTATAGACGGATCATCATATTTAAATAGTAATTTTCCTTTTTTGACTTCCTCACCTTTTTTAACAGAAAGCTCATAATTGCCTTTTGAAGGATCAAACGCAATCGTTTCAATCCCATTTGGAATGACTTCACCGCCAAATTTCTGCGCATTCTCAATTTTTTTCTCAGTTATTTTATAAGTATCATACGCCATAGCTACTTCAGAACTATCACTAGTAAAAGTAAAATATGATCCTACCCCAATACCTATTGTCACTACACTGATAAGCAATAATTTCTTTTTCATCTCGTTCTCACCTTTTCTTGATATTTTACATTTGTTGTTCTTCATTTTTTAAACTAACCAATTCTTATAAAAGAAGACGATTTTTAGTATATCTGCAGTTTCTTAATAAATACTCAGAGGATTTCTTAAGTTTTTCTTAATAAAGTTTGAACTAAAAAAACTAGTAAAACAGTTTAGGCATGCGAAAAGATCCAAACCTTTATTTAGTTTGGATCTTTTCAAAATGTATGGAATTATTAATCAAGTTCGCACTCGATTTTTTCTATCTTTCTCTAATTTGAAAGCGGAGTATACATAAATAGGTGCTTTATGTATACTCCGCTTTTTTTTAATAAAGTGAAATTTTATTTAGTTGAACCAATCAAGAGTTTTATTGCCCGTTAAAGCGGGGTAAAATATTTCTTTTATATAGATTATGTTATATTTTGTAGTGTTATATAAATATCATTATTTAAAGAGCCTAGGTTAAGGTTATTTTGTATATTAGAAAGTAATATAACGTAAATGGTCCCATTTCTACTAAAGCTATTTAAAAGATTCCATCCCGGCATAACGCCATGAGCAGAATAACTATTCTCAGCATACCAACCATAACCATAGTCTTTTTTAACGGGCGTAAACATTTCAGTAAAACTTTCTTTGGAAATTATTTTGTTTGTATATAGGGCTTGATCGAATAAATATAAATCATGTGCAGTAGTATAAATATCTCCAGACCCGAAAAGCTGGGACATATGGGGTAATGATGGAGTTTTTATTGTACCTTCTGTTATTTTATATCCAGTGGAAGGATATTTTTCATGGATGAATTTTTCTCCAAACCCTGAATGTTTCATACCAGCAGCATTGAATATGTTTTCTTGGATATATATTTCTGAATTTTGTCCACTTACTTTCTCTAAGATATATGCAAGAATAGCATAATTTGAATCTGAATATTCCCATTTAGAACCAGGGGTAAAGAGTAACTTTTGTTTGCCTATCTTTTTTATAAGTTCATCATGTGAAATTTTCTCTTCTCCCTCATCATGTTCTGGAATTCCGGAAGTATGCGTAAGTAGATGCTTTAATGTAATTTCTCCTCCTCTTGGAAAATCTGGGATAAACTTATTTATTTTATCTTCAACTTGCAGTTTTTGTTGGTCTTTCAATTGCATAATAGCGGTTGCTACTACTCCTTTTGTTAGGGAACCAAGATAATAAGATGTTTCGGAATTAGTATGTATTTGTTGTTCTTGGTTTGCTAATCCATACCCTTTATTTATAAGGATATTCCCATTTTTCACTACTACTGCCGTCCCGTTAAAGTGTTTATTTTTTAATAACTCATCTAGCTCATTGTTATTAGTAACCTCTTGTGGTGGTACCTCAAAAGTTTCTATATCTTTTGTAGTGGGTTTTTCTAATGAATTTCTCATTTCTTGTTTACCTAACTTTTCTTCCATAGCACCTTGATCTTTTAAGAAAAATTTTGTATAGAAAAAGATAACGAGAAAAATCAACAGAATTATAATGCATATAGTTAAAATTATTTTGCCCGTGTATTTCATAACAGTATCTCCAATAACTAAATAATAATTTATTTCACATCTGATCTTTTATATTCATCTGAAGAATTTCAAACAAAAATATCATTTAGACATATTTTTATAATTAAATGTCTAAATGATATTTTTCTTTTTATTTAAGTTATTCCACATATATAAAAGTCTGTGTAGTAATTAAACTAAATTTAAAATATGTACAAGATTGTGTGGGAAAGGAAGTACATATAATTTACTATCATTATTTTTAACCCATTAATTAGTTGGTAGTAATCTTCTATAAAAACAGATAGGAATTTTAATAATGTATATTGACATTAAACTTAGTTTTTTTACTACACACACTTATATACACATGGAAAAATCCTTTTATTTTGTAATTTAACAACTCCTATAACCATATTAATTTTTCAGCTGAATAGATGGATAGACAATCTTTTGTAACCTATTAAAAATATTAAGGATAGATGTGTTTTATAAGATAGTACTAAGTATAAAAAAGGATTCTTAATAAAAACACATAGTTTTTCTTAAAATTTTCTTAAGTAATTACATTTATATACGATGTGATTTTAACCTAAAAAAACGATTGCTTAGTAACATATATAAATTCTAAATATTTCAAGAAAGCCCCATTGGAATGTAAAGTGTTCAAAAGGGATTTTTTAAAATATTTTTATGTGTATTCGTTATAAAAACGATTGATTACATATAACGTCAACCTATAACTTTTATAGTGTATCTGCTATTGAATAACCCTGATCTAAATGTAAAAAAAGCGCTATTCTTTTCTTTTAAAGAACAACGCTTTAGGTCAAATTTGAGTTGATTACATTAAGGATAAATAATATTTTTGCATGCTATATCTTTAGTCTTTCTTTTGCCTTTTCTGGAATTTCTTTTTTCGATATTTTTTTATAAGAAAAGACATACCTTCCTTGAACATCAATTCTTAAGTATGTTTTCGTAATGAAATCATTAGGTGTATTTACCCCCACCTTATATTCCATTTCTTTTCCTGATTCATCTACGCCCTTTAGTTCATAGATATATCTTCCTTTATAATAATGGTCAGGTAATCCATACCCTTTAGCAACAGCATATACATATTTGTGTTCAAAGAATGGATTAAATCTGTCCAGTTCTCCACGTAATATGTAAGGTAATATATATACTATAAAACCTAAACCTAAGATTAAAATTAGAATCTTTTTCATTTATATTGCTCCTATTCTACATTTGTATTTTCAAAGATGGAATTATAATTCTGAACATTCTAAAGCGAAAAGAGATCTTTATTAAATATAGAATGAAATTACTAAGATACTCTTAATAAGCTCAGAAATAATAATGTTTATGCATAGTGAATGGTCTTGAAAATTTCATATAAACCCTAGGGAATTAATTATTTTAATATAACAATAACCTTGTTCTATTCTAAAAAAAGCAATTGTTTATTCCTACCCAAGATACCAAATAATGCTCAGTTCAACTTGTAGTTTCCTCTTTGATATACTTAAAATAAAAATAGGCTACAAGCTAAGAAGCACCATCCTAGCTTGTAGCCTTTAATATATTCATTTTTGCAACTGTAATATATGCATCTTTACTAACACAAGATGGTGACAGAAAGTCACATCCTCATTAGATTATTTTTCCTTTGGGAGGACAATTCCTTTATACAATTGAACTGTAATAAGGTAATACATCACATAAATAACTATAAAAATAACAATTGGTATCCATATACGGAAATAAGGATCAATTAGAATAAATCCGAAAATATTCATACCCATTAAAACATGTGCAATACCAACTATCGCAGGAAATAAGAACACCAAGAATAGCTCTTTATAAATAGACTTTGAAAGTAATTCACGACGAACACCAATTTTACGAAGCATTTCATAGCGAATAATATCTTTTGATGCACCAGTAAGAATTTTGAACATTAAACAACTTGCCATCATCGTAAGAAAAGCAATTCCCAAGAAGAATCCCATAAATACTGTTCCGCTAGCATTAATATAGTAATTCGTATACGCCATATATTTACTATAAAAATCGTTATCCTTTAGTTTATATTTATCAATTAGTAACTCGTCAATTTTTTTCCATTCTTTTGTATATGCTGTAAAATTATCTGTTTTACCTATGAAAACAATATTTTCTTTCTCTTTTATCTCATCATACATCATTTGATCAACAATTTTAAATGTTTTATGCATATTGTCTAAAGAAGTTGATTGAAGTAAGATTAAAGCTCTATTCCATGTTTCTGGAATAACCTTTTTATTCTCCTTATCTATTGAAATTGCACCTAACGGAAGTTCTTCAGATACACGCTTTATTGTTTTTTTATTATTTGTTTTATTATAAACAAAAACTAATGGACGCTTTTTTTCTAAATCTTCTTTTAGATAGTACACAAATGTATCATCAACTTTAAAACGGTATTCATTTTTCTCATTAAATGGAATATCCTTAATAATTTCCTTCTCCTCAACTGTTGGGTTAGGAATCACTGTATCATATATTTGGTGGTTTTCAGCAAAATTTTTAACATCATTTTTAAAAGCCATTCCACCTGTGATAGCACCCGCACCGAGTGCAACAAGCATGGCTACTGTTGCTAATACTTTCGTTAAACTATTTACTCGAAAATTCAACTGTGAAAATGTAAAAGCATTAAGCCCTTTTTCATTCAATTTTTTATTTCTTTTTAATTTTTTTACAATAAATGGAAGTAAAGAAGCGAATAGCATATATGTTCCCGTTGTAGTCGTGAACATCGCAATTATAATACCCCCTTCTCTTAGTTTCTCCATATAAACCATTGAAGTGTAACCACTTCCTAATAAAATAATGGACAAAATTGAAAGTATACCAGTCCATTTTCCTTTAATTATTGTACGCTCTGCCGAAGCATCCGCATGTACTAACTGTAAAACCGAAATGCTTGATAGTTTAATACTATTCATAATTGCTGATAATACAAATAATATAAAAAAGAATGCGCATGTAATTGTTATGGATGGAACATAAAACACTTCATATCCATTTGCTGTAAAATCAAGTTGTTTCATTAAAAGTTTGCCAATTACTTGTGCAAGCCCTATTCCCAATGTAATCCCAATCACTAAGGATACTATCCCAATCACGATTGTTTCAATAAACATTAGCATTGCAATCTTAGACTTTTTTGCTCCTAACGTCATGTACATGCCAAACTCTTTTTGACGAAGTGATAGTAAGAATGAGTTTGCATATAAAATATAGAAGAATGTAATGCTTGCTAATAAAACTGATCCTGTTTGAAAAACGTATCCAATTGAATTAATCATTGAATTGGATTGAATAAATGATTTGTTTAATGCTAATGTTTGGAACATGTAAAAAATTGAAATTGACATTACAAGACCAATAAGTAAAACAATATAATCTTTCGATTTACTCTTTAAACCTGACATAGATAGCTTAAATAACATGCTGAACTCCCTCTCCTACACTTTTGCTGTACCTAAATCTGCTAGCACATCTAAAATTTCTTTATAGAATAATTCACGTGTACTAACGCGATGAATCTCTTTATATAGCTCACCATCCTGAATGAATAGAATACGTTGACAGTAACTTGCGCTATATGGATCGTGAGTAACCATCATGATAGATACACCTTGTTCTTCATTTAAGTTTGTCATTGCATTGAGTAAACTCGTTGCATTTTTTGAATCAAGCGATCCTGTAGGCTCGTCTCCTAAAATAATAGCTGGTTCATGCACAAGAGCACGTGCTGCTGCTGAACGTTGTTTTTGTCCACCAGATACTTCAGATGGATATTTTTGAAGGATTTCTGAAATTCCTAACATGTCTGCTACCTTTTTTACTTTTGGTCCAATATTACGTGATGGAACACCTTGTAGAGAAAGTGGCAGTGCAATATTTTCATAAACAGATAGGTTTTCTAACAAATTGAAGTCTTGGAATATGAATCCTAACTTTTGTGAACGGAAATCAGAAAGTTCACCTTGTTTCATTTGTGTAATATCTGTACCTGCAATTTGGACTATGCCTTCTGTTGCTTTATCCAATGTTGAAATTACATTTAATAATGTCGTTTTTCCAGAACCAGATGGTCCCATAATTCCAACAAATTCTCCCTCTTGGATTGAGAATGATACACCTTTTAATGCGTATGATTGATTTTCACCTTTTTTACCGTATACTTTTTGCACATCTTTAACATCTACAACTGAGTTGCTCATAATATTCTCCTACCTTTGTTTTTCAATTGATACAATCGTTATCTATTTTTTTAGTTTTTCCTTTACTTTCTCGGGAATGTCTTTTTCCTGCACTTTCTCAAATTCATAAACATAATTTCCTTTTACATGAACCTTTAAATAAGAATCTACATACTCATCCTTACCAGAGACCCCTACTTTAATAGTATTTTCATTACCCAATTCATCAACTCCATTTAACATGTAAAAGTATCTTTTACCCTTGTGTTCAGGGTCGGGTGCTGCTGCGCCTTTTGTAAGAGTGTACACTTCTTTTTCTTTCACTAACGGATTAAATCTATCTACTATGTCTCCTCCGATGTAAGTTAATAATCCACCTCCTACAACGATTAATCCTGACACTGCAATCAATGCTTTTTTCATCTATCTATTCCACCTTTCTTTTCCTATCTAGTTAAATGTCAACACATTCACTTTTAAAAATTTTTATAAGAATGAATTACTCTTTAACACATTTCTAAGTATAAAGAGCATTTCTTAATAAAAAGTGAGCGAGCTTCTTAAGATTTTCTTAACAAATCGTTTATATATGTAAAAAAAGAACTCTTATGATAAGAGTTCTTTTTCACGTATTGATACCCAACTTATTTCACTATGGCCACTATAGAATTAATCCTCACTTAAGGGGAGTATAATAATAAATTTTACAATACCATTTTCATATTCAGCTCGAATATCTCCATTTTGGAGATTAATGATACTTTTAGCAATTGCAAGTCCCAATCCAGATCCCTCTGAGACTCTACTTCTCGACTGATCCTTTTTATAAAAACGTTCAAATAAGTTTTCTAGCTCGTGTTGGGTAAATTCTTCACTTGGATTTTCTACAGAAATTTTAATGTTATCTCGTTCTTTTTGAAGAGAAACTTTAATTTCCCCTTCATCTAAACTATATTTAATTGCATTCATTAGTAAGTTTTCAAATACACGAACAAGTTTTTCTGAATCAACTAAAGCTTGTATACGTTCATCTGGAAACTCTTTTGAAAATGAAAGACCATGTTCCTCTGCCAATGGTACTAGTTCTTCAATTAATTGATCCAACATTTCATTGATGCTTACCTTTTGTTTTTCTAACACAATGTTCTCATTCGTTAATTTGGTATACTCAAATAGATCTTCTATTAAATTTTTGAGTTGTTCTGATTTTGAAAATGCAATTTTTATATATTCATCGTACTGTTCACGGTTCTCATATTTAGCATCACTTAATAAACGAAGATACCCCATAATAGAAGTGAGTGGTGTGCGTAAATCATGCGAGACATTTGTGATTAATTCATTTTTTTGTCTTTCAATTTCTCTCTCTTTTTCAATATTCACTTTCAGTTCTTCAGCCATTTGGTTAATGTTTTTTGTTAACAAAGCCATCTCATCTTGCCCTTTCTCCTCAATTCTATATGCCAAGTTCCCCTTTGCAATTTCATTTACTCCTTGCGCCATTTCCTCAATTTGTTTCATCTTTTTCTTTGAAATATAAAAGAAAGAGAAGATAAATACGATAATTCCAATACATGTTGGGAGAACTCCTTCTTCTATATGATATTGTATGGAACCATCTGGAATTCCACTTACGAACATATATAAATTTTCACCTTCAACTGTGATTGGATAAAACGTAATAAATTCCTTACGTGTTTCATCTATACCTGGTTCTTGATGAATCATTTTAGATTGGTTCACGCCAAAATTCATCACATTACTAATTATATTATGCAAATTAATTTCTGTTTCTTGTGCTTGTTGTGTTTTATATAAAACCTTACCTGTTTCGTCTGTGATTATTACCTTTAGAGAATCTCTGTTTTCTTCAGCCATTTCATTAATTATTTCTTGCAGATTCGATGTTCTATTGTTACCTATAGCTTTTTCTGCAATCCTTTTTGCTTGAAAATTAATATTCTCCATACTCGTACTATAATCCACGTATGCTGTTGTATTTACACCCTCAGCAATTGGAGCTACAGCCCTTGATACAGTGAATCCGAGTAATGCACAAAGGAAAAAACTTGTAATGAGTTGCAGCCTGATACTCTTTAATATATAGTTACTATTTCTTTTTAATATATTCTTCAATTGATTATTTACATAATAAATGGGTTTAAAAATCTTTTTCAATTTTATAACCTACCCCCCAAATGGTTTTTATATAACGAGGTTTTCTTGGGTTCTCCTCAATTTTTTCACGTATTTTTCGAATGTGTACCATCACCGTATTATCAGATTGGAAGGACCTTTCTTTCCATACCCTTTCATAAATTTGTTCAGCGTTTAGCACTATTCCTTGATTCCTAACAAGTAATTCTAAAATCGCAAATTCTCTTGGTGTTAATTTTATTCTAATCTCTGATACAGTGACTTCGTGTGTTGCTACATTTACCCTCATGTCTCCAATTTCAAATTCATTTTCGTTCATTTTTTGTTCACTTACTCCACCATTCATTTTCATATATCTACGGAGTTGTGACTTAATACGAGCCACCAGTTCTAGTGGATTAAACGGCTTAGTGACATAATCGTCTGCCCCTGTTGTTAATCCCAAGATTTTATCCATATCTTGTGTTTTTGCAGATAACATAATGATAGGCATTTCTGCCATTTCTCTTACCTTCATACACATGTGAATCCCATCGATTTTCGGCATCATTATATCAAGAACAATTAAGTGTGCTTCGTTTTCTTTTAGAAGTTCTAATCCTTCTTCACCATTTTCAGCTTGTAAGACTTCATACCCCTCATTTTTTAAATATATTGCAATCAGTTTTCGAATCTCCTTTTCATCGTCAACAATTAGTATGGTTTCTTTACTCACAAAATCTCCTCCAATGCTGTTTCTATGATCTGTAATATGACAACTATAATGATTTTTAACTATATGTAAATGCAAATAATAACTATGATGGTAAAATATATACCACCTTCTTCATAGATATTATTCGCATCTATTATTCATTTATTAACGTGAATTTTCTAAATAGATATAGGTGAAATCAATAGTGGAATTAAGTATAAAACTAATTTCTTAACAAATATTGCGATGTTTTCTTAAGTTTTTCTTAAAAACTAAGGGATGCGTCGGATAGAGTTTGTATACAAATTGAAAAATATTTTAGTATGAGGATATTTTTATATTTTTCTACATTTGAACCATAACTTTTCCTAAAAAGGAAAGGATATGGTTTTTTGTTTATAACAAATTTATGATTTTATCTTTTCTATCTACGTATTCTATTTTAGTTATGCGTAAATCTCGTATTAAGAATTTCTTAAGAAAAACAAAAAAAAATGATAAGAAGATTATTTTATTATAGAAAAAAAATAATGAAATGAGGATTTATTTTGCAAAAAGGAAGAATTAAGTTAATTGATACTTTAAGAGGTTTTAGCTTATTAGGGATTTTATTTGCTAATACTGTGATTTATGGTTATGGTCTTTTGGATAAAGGTACTGAAGCTGATGCTAAAATAGAAAAAATTATTAAGATATTAACTGAAGGTAGTTTTATGCCAATATTTACATTCCTATTTGGATATTCTCTTATAAAATTAGTAGAATCTTTAAAACGAAAGAATAAACAGGTGAGATTACATTTAGTTAGAAGATTTGGGATGCTTATTTTATTCGGGGTTCTTCATTCTACTTTGTGGCACGGTGATGTTCTTCTTACTTACGGTATCATTGGATTGTTACTACTATTTCTAGTCGAAAAAACACCAAAAACCTTAATAATTATCGGAATATCTTTATTCCTTCTATCAGTAATTACTAATGCACAGACAATGCCATTATTTCTATTTGGAATGGCTGCTGCAAAAAAAGATGTATTTGTTTGTTTAGAGAAAGAATATATTTGGTATAAGCGTGGAATTCTATTAATTCCATTTGCCTTCGGTATGAAATACATTGGTATTATGAATTTTGAAAACACATGGTCTGAATGGTTATTAAATATTGGATCACCACTTTTAGCAATAGGTTATATCAATGCCTTTTCTTATATATTTATTCAATTTTCGAATAAGGATATTTTCAAATGGCTTGGAAATATCGGAAGAACTTCATTAACAAATTATATTATGCAGACTGTTATTTTTGTATGCGGTTATCATATTGGTTTGTTTAAAGGCTTAAGTGCGATGATTTTAATTTTTGTTGTAATAATTATCTTTTCTATACAGTGTTTTGTTAGTTCTTTATATTTAAAAAAATTTAAATATGGTCCTTTAGAGATCCTACTTCGAAAATGGACTTATTTTTCCTGGAAAAATATATCCTAAGTTTGAAATTCATTCAACGTATACTGTTGATAAACCTTTTTATTATATTTAAAAAAGTTAGAGTTTCATGTCTATTTTCTGTAACATGAAAGTAGATTTTTCATAAATATATATTGTTATTGATAGAAAATTAAATTTCAACTTCACAGTTAATTAGGTTTTACTGAGAATTTAAAAAGAGAGCATAGCTCTCTTTTTTATACTATTTACTAGTTAATTTTGTTTCAAATTCAGTTAAATTAGTTGAAGCATTACTAAACTTTTGTTCAGAAAGTTGTCTTGATTTTTGGGCTTCCTTCATTCTGTCTTCCATTGGAGCTACACCACGGGCCCCTTGCAATATAGCATTTGCTGCATTTTCTCTATAATTTGCCGCAAGACCAAACTCTTCTCTAAATTTATTTATTTTTTCTTTTAGAACAGGGTCATTTATTTTATCAGCAGCATTAAAGTTGATATTCTCTTTTGACAATTCCCTGTATTTAGTTGATACAAGCTCCATTTGTTTTTGTAAAGTATTTTGGTCTACAGTTGCTGGAGTCTCCTCCTCTTTGTTGAAAACCGATTTTACTTCTTGATTCCATATATCTTTATACTCTTTTATCATGGTATCGATTTTAGGTTTAATTTCATTTTTGTATGTAACAGCATCCTTATTTGAAGAAGATTGAGGTTGTTCTTGTTTATTGGTAATCCCTGTATATTGCTGATCTATATTAAATCTAATTTTATATTTTCTAGTTTTTGCAATTGTCATTTCTGGGCTTTGTCTATGGATTTCAAAAGTAAAATCAACCCAGTTTATTGATTCTAAATCTTGGGTGCCGTAGTTTTTAAATACAACTTTATTATCCATTGTATCGTCAATTTTTAAAGTAGGGTGTAAACGAGCTGGTTTGGCAGCATTAAATGTATTAGTTAGTTCGCCCTGATCAGTAGTACCCTGTACGTCATTAAAGTTAAGAGTAAAAGTAGAACTTGAGGTATTCTCAATTGTAAAGGCTATACGAATAGAACCAATATCATTTCCGTCCAAAACTTTTTCTTTATTTGTTAAAGATAGTTGGTTTATAGATACTTTAAGTCCATCAAAATCATCTTCGAATTTTGCATTATCATAATTAGGAAATGCTCATTATTTAAACCATTAGGACTATATTTATAGGGCCCAGCATTAATAGTTGTATTTACTTCTTTTACCGATACCTCTTCTTTTGTAGCTTTTTTCTGTGTATTGCTTGATTTTTTTGAGCTCTCTTGCTTTGATTTTTCCGCTGTGCTAGCAGTATTATTAGATTCACACGCTGTCATCCCCATAAATAAAGCACTACATGTTAGAGCTGCTAATAATTTCTTGTTCAAAATTCAACTCATCCAAATATTCAAATGTAATATTTATCAATTATAACAAATTTAGTTGCCTGTTTTGCTATTTTTAAAAAGTTCCCACTTTGGTGTCTTAGTTTAAAGAAGTACCCCTTTTCTTGTCTTGATATGCGGACATGAAAATGGATACTAAATAAACTTTTGCCCTAGGTAATTCAGCATTTTATACAATAAAAATAGTTCCTCCTTTCACGTCTTTTTACAACAAGGATATACAAAGACATGAGAATGGATACTTTTTAGACAAGAAAATCTAATCTTTGGAACTTAATTGGACAATAAAATCCAAACTGAAATTATATAGATTTACAAAACTAAATACATGTAATCTTGTGTGAGCGTATAGCTTTACATACTACATTAATGTTATTTATAAAAAAAAGACATCCTAAGATGCTTTTCTACTCTGTAACAAATTTAAATACATAGTACATAAAAAATAGACAAGATAGATATGCTAGTCTCCCACCAATCGATTCTCTCATAAATCTCATAAGTATAACTTTGACAAGCCATGCTAAAAATAAAGGTAAGCATCCTATATTAACTAAAAATCTATTTTTTAGTATAGCTACTACAGTTCTTATAGTGGTCCAGCTAATGTAGCATCTGCAATGTGATAATAGAAATACTCTAATCATTAAAGAAATCAGATATACGGTTATTTATATACTCGGGGTTCTCCATAGACATCAAATGGCCTACATCCCTCACCAATTCTACAGTTAGATTGGGTGATGAATTTTCAGCACATTTGAAAGCTTCTAGTGGGTTATACATTACTTCATTCTCTCCTAACATTAACAGCATAGGCGTTTTAATTTCGGATAACTCTTGATTTGTAAAAATATATGGGAATCCCCGTTCTATTTGTGTTTCACTTTTTACTGAATTATTCCACATCATTCCTGCTATCAATTGTTCTTGAATAAAAGGATGAATAGTGTATCGATTACCAAAAATCCAATCTAAAAATTTCTCAACTCCTTCCCTACTATTCATCATTCCTGAAGCATAGGAAAAAAATAAGGGATGAAAAGGAATATATGTTGCTGCAGGGCTCATTATTACAGCCTTATTTACCTTCTCTGGAAAAAATGTCAAGAAGTTAACAGTATGCAAAGCACCATATGACAACCCTACAATGTTTATGTTATTAATTTCTAATGTATGTAGTACTTCTTTTAACCATAGTGCGTAACTTAAGCGATCTATAAAGCCTTTTTTGAGAACACTTTTATTTTTATCCCCTAAAATATCAATACATATTATTCTAAAATGGTTACTCCAGTGTAAAATATTTGGATACCACATTGTCGAACTCATCTTTGCTCCATGGAGTAATACGAGAGGTTGTGCTAATTTATTACCACTTTCAATAATATGGGTCTTTCCTTGAGATGTTTCTACAAAATAAGATAAAAAACTAGTTGGCCATAATTTTAGACTTTTTTCATAGGATTGTAGATAATTAGTTTCTTGATATTTTTGTTCTAAATTCTTCATTTTAGCACCCTCCACATAGCCCATTTTCATAGTTCATTTTTAAAGTCACAGTAGTTTTGCTTTAATTAATACCCATTTTAAATTTAAAGGTTTCAATTTCATCGACCGCTTTCTTGTATCCCCCAGCATTTTTTAAAGATTTCCCAATTCTATGGCTGTTTTTTGTATAAATATCATTTGATAACATATGCATTGTTGTATTCCGTAATATTTCTGGAGTAAGCAAATTACGATTCAACTGAACTCCAGCTTCTAATTCTTCTATTCTTTGAGCAACTATAGGTTGATCTCCCATAACTGGAATAACTAGCATAGGAACACCAAAATATAAGCTTTCACTGGAACTATTCATTCCTCCATGTGTAATAAATAGATCAGTATGCTATAAAATGTCTAATTGAGGAACGTAATTATATAGCTTAAAATTAGAAGGAATATTTTCTAGTTGATTAATATCATTTTGTTCCCCTACAGCTAATATGACAGTAACCTGGCTATCCCGAAATGCTTCAAAACATGTGTGATAAAAGTCTGGTTGCTGGTTAAATACCGTTCCCATAGAAATAAAAATTAATTTGTTTCCCTTTTCCTGTTCTAAGGAAACAGAATTTACATCTATACGCTGTTCAATAGAAGTACCGACAAATATATAAGAGTCATCAAATCCCTCTACATTTGGTTGATACAATTTTGATGTATATACAATAGTAATATCTCCTGGGCATGTCATCACATTTTGTTTTTCATTAAGCTTAATGCCATAAATATCTTCCCATTTTTTTAAAATACCCATGACTTCCTGATATAAAGGAGATTTTTTATTTTCTTCTCCATGATTTTTCATAAGTGTAGAAGCTATCTTTTTAGTAATGGCAAATGTTGTACATGAAGAAATTTTAGGTAATTGTAATATGTCTGCTATGATCCATCCAACAGCGAAATTATTATCATATATAATATAATCGTATTTTTCCCCTTTTATTTCTTCTAAAATTATCTCTATTATTTTATCCATAGATTTTACTATGTGTAATAATATTTCTTGAGGATTAATTTGTCCACTCATCCTTTTTACCATGTCTATTTGTAATATGAAATTTTCATAAGGTCGAAACAAAGCTCCTGTATTTTCTATTTTACTTCTATACTCTTCTACGCAATAGTAAATAACTTCCTCGCCTCTTTTTATTAGTTCTTCGACAAGTGCAATTGTTGGATTAATATGTCCTTCTCCTGGAAAATTAAATATTAGAACTTTTGCCATAGTATTGTTCCTCCCTTAGAATTAAATAACTATTCCTGTATTGCTAATATCAATCATGTACTGATATTTGAATTAAAGATAAAGATTTTCTCTTTAAATATTTTTCTACTAAATATCCTTTCTATTCAAGGGTTTTTCTCCTCTTATTTTAATAAAATCACTTGTGTTATTAAATGGAATAAACAATTAAGAAACAAAGTTGATATAAGAAATTACGTAATTCCTTCTCTCTATTTCTCTCATGTATAATAAAAAATCACTAAGAGTAGCAGGTGCTGAATTATGCGCAGATATCAATATGTTTAATCTACCCATCATCAATATAATGAAGGTAAAAGTATTGATATGAAGTTGGTTGCAGAAAAACGTTGCAACCGTAAAAGCTTCAACGTTCTATCGCCCCTCACTTGCCGAAGTTGCGAAAACCAAGCTAAAGTAGGTAGTGTGTTAAGTCGTTCAATAGAATTGTCCCCTTGGTTTAACAAATGATTTTTTGTAAATAATATGTTTATTAAACAATTAATTAAGGGGTGCTTATATGCCACAGGATCGAAAAGCAGAGGTTCAAAACGATGCATACGAAGGAAAAGAGATCATGCCAGATAATCAACTGTCTCTACCGCATCACATGCAAAAAGAGCTGCCTCATGAATTTTCTGTAAATCCTCTGTTTGCCCGCGAAGGAGAATCCGTCGTTCCGCGCTTTCATATGTCTGATGAAGGCATGTTACCAGAAACAGCGTATCAGATTGTCCATGATGAGATTACTCTTGATGGCAACGCCCGCCTGAATCTTGCAACATTCGTTAGCACATGGATGGAGCCTGCTGCAGAGCAATTATATACAAAATCATTCGACAAGAACATGATTGACAAGGACGAATATCCACAGACAGCTGAAATTGAGGAGCGGTGTATCCGCATCTTAGCCAACTTCTGGCATTCGCCCAGCCCTCTTACAACTATGGGTGTTTCAACAACTGGATCTTCAGAAGCATGTATGCTCGGTGGGCTTGCTTTAAAGCGCCGCTGGCAAAATGCACGTAAAAACGAAGGGAAGCCTGTGGATCGTCCCAATATTGTGTTTAGTTCTGCTGTTCAGGTCGTTTGGGAAAAATTCGCGAATTATTGGGAGGTTGAACCACGCTATGTGAAGGTTAGCCCTGAACATCCTCAATTGGATCCTCAGGGGGTTCTCGCAGCCGTGGATGAAAATACGATTGGTGTGGTACCGATTCTCGGTGAGACTTATACCGGTCTTTACGAACCGGTTGCCTCCATTGCGAAAGCATTGGATGATTTACAGGCGAAGACTGGTCTTGACATTCCCATGCATGTGGATGCAGCTTCGGGAGGATTTATAGCACCGTTTCTTCAACCAGATTTAGTCTGGGATTTTCAATTACCAAGGGTGAAGTCCATCAATGTATCCGGACATAAATATGGATTAGTCTATCCTGGATTGGGTTGGATAATTTGGCGGGAAGCTGAAGATCTCCCTGAGGATCTAATCTTTCGCGTTTCCTATTTGGGCGGGAATATGCCGACCTTTGCCCTGAATTTCTCTCGTCCCGGTGCACAAGTGCTCCTGCAATATTACAATTACTTGCGTTTAGGGAAAAGTGGGTACTATGATGTCCAAAAGGCTTCTCAGAAAGTCGCTCTTTTTCTAAGCAAGGCCATTCAGAAGATGGAACCGTTTGAACTTTTGTCCGATGGGTCGGATATTCCGGTTTTCGCTTGGCGACTGAAAGATGGCTATACATCAAACTGGAACCTTTATGATTTATCTCGACAATTGCGTGTGTTCGGTTGGCAAGTACCCGCCTATCCATTGCCTCCAGATATGGAAGCGGTGACAATTATGCGAGTTGTGGTTCGAAATGGATTTTCCATGGATCTTGCGCATTTATTTTTGAGAAACCTCAAACAGACTGTTGCCTTTCTGGATTCCCTGGATGGGCCTATGCCACATGATACAAAATGTGACAATGGGTTTCATCACTAAATAAAAAAGCCTAATTTCTTCACATTAAATTGAGAAGTTAGGCTTTTTTATATTGGAATTTCCTTAACGTTGTAAATCTACATTTTTCTGAAGCTACCCCATATATAAGAAATAGACTTTATTATCTTTCGTCTAAATGTCTGGATATCTACCTTTCTTAAATCACTTATAAGACTGTTTTTTTCCATTTTCGTATTTTAGTTCTGAAATTTGTAAATGGAGCAACTGTATTGATATGCACCCATTTCCAAATAGGCCACTTTGCTTTTGTTGTGACCCATTTTCTTTGTTCTGGTTGGAATAATTCTACTTCAGAAAGATCATTTATCCAATCGACTAACATTTGAACTAACTTTGTTAATTCTTCCTCCTGCTGTTTTAAGGTTAACCTACCATATTGCTCATAAAAAGATTGATAAAGCCCACCTAAGTTATTCCATTTGTAGTCAGGTGTGATATGAACTATAAACTTGCCGTTCCGGCAAACTTATAGTTCTTTTTGTTTGCGGCAAAGATATGCTTCCAGTAATTTTGAGGTTTTGAAATTAATGTTCAAAAGTCATTCTTTAAAGGCAAATGTAAAATGATAATAAAATTGTCTAATTTTGTTATGAAAATATAAGAGCCTTGCTACAATCTAGTGTGTTGTAAGGCTCCTAAAAGTTATTTAATTTCTATACATTTAAAGGTATTTGTACTCAAAAATCATTAATAAAGTTGTTTAATTCTTATTGAACTAAGCACCTGTTAGCCTAGGTGTGATTGTTCACATTCTTTAAGATACTTCTTTACAAATCATTAATAAATTGCCATCTAGATCTTTGAACACAAAATAAAAATTATCCTGAATCTCTGTAACAAGTTCAACATTATTTTCTTTCATAAATTGATAAGCAACTTGAATATCATCCGTTAAAAACTGAATTGATGGAACTTGGTAAGTGGAAATATCACCATCTTCTTTTCTCCACTTTGGCATGGCATCTAAAACTAAGCCAGCTGTACCTTCCATGGGTGCCACGAATATATGCCCAAAATATTCTTCTCCTCCTTTCAAACCAAGTATTTTTATGTACCATTCTTTGGCTTTCTCTAGGTTACGAACTGGAATAAACACACCACCGATTCTGTTTTTAACGGGTGTTTTGTAGTCAGGTTTAGTCACAAAAACAGCCTCCTTTAATAAATCATTTAATATACTTTAAAATTCTATATTTTCTAACATTTGCCTCTCTTATGTTTAAAAATAATTCGACAAATAACCAATTCTTGTTCAACTAGCCTGCCCTGTTAGTAGTAGAAGAATTTTTTAAATAACTATATTATTTTTTAATGACTATATTGTAAATTAAACAACTTTATTATCTCTGCACAGCAAATAGGTTTCCAGAAAGATAAAATTATAAGTTTAATGATTACCTACTTTATGAACAAAGGAAATAACTCTACTTTATGAACAAAGGAAATAACTAGAAAACGTTATTGTTTTTTAGTTATTTCCTTTGTTCATAAACATAATTTTCTGTACCCTTATTTTTTAACATATAGAAAAACTGATAGATTGAGCGATTGTTTATTAAAATTTATAGTTCGATTATATAAACTATGTACTTAATATGATATTTCTTATAAGATTGTAGAGCTGGATTAGTGCCATGCAATAAAAATAAATGGGATTTTAATATAGGAGTATAGAAAATAAATATGAAGACTGAAATTAATATCAACAGGATTGATATATTAGATTATTTACGAGGATTTGGCTTGATAGGAATTTTGTTGGTGAATGCGCCATTTTTATTAAAGATGGATCCCCCGCCACTAGGTCCTATAGATACGTCATATCAACAATTTTTATATTTATTTATAGAGGGACGTTTTTATACAATTTTCACCTTTTTGTTTGGTATAGGTTTTTATATATTTATTACTCGTGCAAAAGCAAAAGGGTCTAATGGATACCTCTTATTCATTAGGAGGCTTATCCTACTATCTATTATGGGGCATATTCTTAGTATATTTTTTTCAGGAGAAATCCTGGGATTATATGCGAGATGGGGAATCTTTTTATTACCTTTTTATAAAGTAAGACGACATTTCAATTTAGCATTTGCATTATTGGGGATCTTCTGTTTAAGTTTTTTAGGTTCGAAAGATCTATTAGTATTTCCATTGTTTTTATTAGGTCTAGCGGTAGGACAATATGGTATATTTGAAAAAATATCAGAGAACTTAAGAGAATTTAAGACTTTTACTATAATTATGGCAGGATTGAGCATAATTGGATTAGTAATTCATTATATATCTTTTAATCATGGAACACGAGTATCTGGTACATCTTATCGTATAGGTCTTATGACTGGTCCAATTATTTCAGCCTGTTACGTAGGAGTGCTAGTTTTATCATTACAACCTGTTTGGATTCAAAAACTTTTATTCCCTTTAAAATATTACGGACGTATGGCTTTGACAAACTATGTTTATCAAGTAGTTCTAGTGCTAACAGCTGACTATTACTTTCAATTAACAGGGAATATTACTTATTCCCAAAGTTTTTTTCTTTGTATAAGTATTTATGTACTTCAGCTATTATCTAGTATAGCATGGCTTCAATTCTTTAGAATGGGGCCCTTAGAATGGCTATGGAGAACATTTACTTATTGGAAACTAGTTTCTAACAAAAAATAAAACGCAACTTTCATGAAAACATAATCCTTTTTGATTATGTTTTTTGTTATAAGAGGATTAGTTGATTTATATCTAAAGGGCGTTTAAACGTACAATTCTCTCGAAATCATGGGGTGTCCCTCTAATATAATTCACGGCAAGCTTATGAGTTATTAATTAACTGACGGTAAAGTTATGCTTCCTTTTTCCTCGAATAATCAACTAAGTCTCTTCAAAAACATTTGATTTCCGGCAAAGTTATGCTTCCTTTAGCGGCAACTTTATGGGTAAAGTCACATCAGGAGTAGGTGTTTGTACGTCAAGTCCACATTGTTCGTCTTTTTCCCATGATAATAACAAGTTAATCCACCCCAATTGATAAGAAAGAATTTCAGAAGGAGTTTTGTCCACTTCAGAGGTATGTTTACCTCTCAAATTTTCAGGAATCACTTTAAATTCTTCAATAAATTTCTTATAAGCTTTATCGATTGATTTAATTAATTCTTCAGCATTAGCGTACTGTTTCATAATTCTTTCACACCTTTATTTTTGATACCTTCAGCATATGGTTAATGGTCTATATTCAGCCAAACTAAAAGAATCCTAAATAAATAAGATTCTTTTAGTTTGGCTGAATTTTATTTATCTTAGTTTACTAGTTCACTTGACGATGATTTGTTTGTTATTCTCCGCCTTTATCTTTCTTGGTTATCATAATATGTTTTATCTGCGTATTTTTTATCATTTCCTCTTAGATAGGCTAAGATTATTTTTGGATTTTTAAGTAAAGCCCAATCACCATATGTATCAAATCTTCTGCATGAAGTTATCATTCCATTTTTAATGGTACCGAATTTCTTATTATTTTGTTTTCCCCATTTTTTTAACCGTTTAGCAAAATCTGCATCTTCTGCCATAAGCATATTTTCATTAAATCCATTGATTGCCATAAAGTCTTTTCTATAGCACCAAAAAATCCCTACAGATACAGCTCCATACTTAAAAAGTAAGGGGATTATTATTAACATTGCGGAAACGAATATTCCTAAAGATATTCTTTCAAACTTCCCAGTTACCCCACCGCCAATGTATTTACCTGAAGCTAAATATTTATCTACATTAGACAACATAGATTCTGTCATTAGGGTATCAGCGTCTATAGTAATGATTATTTCTCCACTGGCTATTTCTGCTCCTGCATTTCGAATTTTGGATAAGTTTTTATCGTTGTTGTTTAATATAATACAGTTATAAGACTTTGCTATTTCTTCTGTTTTATCTGTGCAACGATTTAAAACAACTATAACTTCAGTTTGATCTTTATATGCTTCTGATGCTTTTGCAATCGAATCTAAACATTTTTTAATATACTTTTCCTCATTGTGTGCAGGGATTATAATAGAAAATTTCACAGCTTCTTTTAAATAGATTCCTGAAGATTTGTTTGTTTCAGTCATAATATTCCCCCTTTTTCATAAAGCGAATATATACCATATATAATATATATTAACATTTATAGGGTTATATTATAGGGGGTAGCACGCAAATTTTAACATTTGTATACCTTAAGGGATTCTCAAACACCACCTCAATATACTACTGCTGCAGTACATCCATCTATATGTAGCCATGTTTACTCTGGACTAGATTTCCAAGAGGGACTATTATCAATACAAATAGAGCTCTTGGTATACCTAATAGTACTGCAAAGAATACATTTGCAGTACTAGACATGGGAGATGTAAATTGTAAAAGGAACGTAACAAATAATTGGTTTGATATTTATTTTGGAGAATCTAATAGTAGGGGGACACTATACATGCCCATCAACTTAAGAATTTTCACTACCCCTAAGTACAAAAAACGTTATTCTTTCTAAACACTCTAAGAAAAAACACCTATAAATAAAATTTAATTAATTGGTATATACTTCTTGAAACCCTTACTTATGGTTCCGTTGTATCCATTTTTAGTGAAGAATTTATGTGCTTTTATTCGAGTTGCACTACTTAATAAGATAATTCTTGTGGATCCCCTTGCAATTGATATCTCTTCTACATGTTTCAATAACTTTTCCCCTATCCCATTACCTCGAAAATCTTCATTTACAATCACATACTCTAAAACAGTATACGGCCTAAATTGATATCCAGGATCGAGGCAAAATGTCATAAATATACTTCCTTTGACGTTACCATTATCCTCATAGACAAACAAAAAATTATTAGAATCATCCCTTATCTGCTCAATTCTTTCTGGTAAAACCTTAATATTTTTGCTATGTGGTGCTAATTTTTTATATAGATTTTCAATTATATTACTGTCCTTTGGTTCAGCTTCACGAATCATATAATTACCTACCTTTTGCATCTAATATATCGATGGCTTGAATTCTTTTAACATTCTGATTAAATTATATATTAAAACAAGACTTTTTTGGTATAATTTAGGTGAGAAGAGGATAAAAACGAAAATAATTGGAATAATTCCACAGCCTGGCAACCTGAACTGAATTATTTACACAAAGATAAACATTTCTATCATTATGATCTATCCTTCCTCTGATTTCCCTCGGTTTTCTCATCCAAAATACGTTTAAGTTCGTTAATGTCTTCTGAAGACAGTTTTTCTTCTTTCAGGAAATTTACAATCAAAGGTTTAAATGCTTCATCATAGAAACATTTAAGTAAAGATTTTGTTCCTACTTGTAAATAACTATCTTGCGAGACCAAAGTATGATATGCGTACATACACCCATTATCTGGATGGTAAACAATTGCTTCTTTGTGAACTAATCGATAAATTAGTGTTCAAATCGATTTCTGTTTTCCATCCATTTTCATCTCCGAATAATTCAGTTTACTATAATTAAAATATGTTTACTTGAAGATTTATACACTTACCCTTAAATCGTATTAGAAACAGTGATTGTTTTTTGAATTTTATAATATTTATTTATCAAGTTTTACTGATTTTAATCATCTGTGGTATATGTTACCATTTTATTAACCTATTAGATATTTTATTCTAATAAGCTAATAAAATGATAAGGGGGGCATTATTTATGTCAAAGTCAAAAATTAAAAAGATAGTTGGGGCGCTAAGTTTAACATCTACATTACTTATTTCTGCAATGCCGGCAAGTGCTGGTTCAGGATTAATATGGGTTAGAGACAAATACCCTAATGCATATGAATTTGATTATAATGGTGCTAAGGGGACAGTTAAAATTTTTTATAGAGATAAAAAAGGTAATACTAAAACAAAGATAGAAAAATGCCATATGGATAACAACACATGTTATGTACCAGATAAATGATAATAAAAGCACTCAATTCGAGTGCTTTTATTATCATCTATTGTTGTAGATCATTATATAATTTTCTTTAAAGATATTAATTACACAAAAAATCTCCTTTTTAATGAAGTATTTTTCCCGTTTTAGTTTACTATAATATAAATATGTATATTTTTCTGGCTCATTTTATAGCGATATGCCTAGTTCAATTTGCCATCAACTTATAATGCTAGTATCATTTCCTGTTAATTATTTAATTGTATTAATATTTCCGACTTTAATTATATTTTTCATTTCTTTATTTATGCTTTTTTCACCTTGAATAAAACAGTCTCAAAATTTTTATCACTCCCCCCTTGTTTTCCACAAATAGTATATATGTTACTTTTTTGTATTTTAAGAGAATTTTTTCGAAACATACTCAAAAAATGGCTCTCAAGTTCGTTTATAAAGAACATTTGTTTTATCGGTAATGCAATAAGATTCGAGAGTTAAAAACCTCCTTAAAAACAAAAATAGACCCCTTATAACGTTTTTCGTTTTTCAGGGATCTATTCTCTCTGGGATTTCTATTCTTCTATGTCTTCTTTTACTTCTGCAGATAAAATGTCTTCTGCAAACTTCCTGTAGCCATTATACCCTTTCTTTACAGCCTTTTTCTTTATTGCTTCTACTACCTTTTCATCAAGATAGAGACTTAAATGCTGCTTTTTTTCTTTCGATTCCTCTTTTGATTTGTTTTCAATTTTTTCTTTGAAAACTTCCAAATCCTTTTTTAAGTACAATCGTTCAGTAGATTTCCCTTTAGCAATTTCTTTAAAGGGCAACATCCCATCTTTAGCTGCATTATGAACGTAAGTCTTAGACTTATTTAGAAATTCAGCTGCTTCTTTTAATGTTAAAGAGTCTTTGTATAATTCCTCTAACTTTTTTACATCTTCTTGCTCAAAACGATATCCACCATCTGCTTTCCAGGTGGCCATATTGATAGGTTCGATGTGTTTATACTTAATTAAATAGCCTAATTGATTTTTTGTTAAACCTACCCTATCGCATACCTCTTCTAAAGATAAATAGTCCATTTCTCACCTCATCTGAAACTTTCATTCTAGCTGTTGTTTAAATTTTCTCAGTTGATACTTTGTTAAATCTGTTTCTTTTACTACATCCGTGATTGAGTACTCCTTATACTGAAGATACTTAAATGGATTTTCCATATAACGTTCTCGTACCTTATTAAAGGTACTCTTTTTCGATAAAGAATTCAATTGCTCTCCTTTCTCTCGGATGGAATCGAAAATGGGACAACCTTTACAATGTTTGTAGTTTCTCTGTTTTGCCTGTTCTTGCTCATCTGTACAATTCACTGATAGGTTGTTCAGAGGGCAAATTGAACAATGGGTATCTTCTAAATTATGGATTTCTTGTAAAATTTTCAGACGAAGACTAGTCAAAAAAATCTCCTCCTACCGCGTTTGGATTGAAATGTACAAAAAAATCAATTAAAAATTTCCATTATACATTATCTAAACAGAAACGTTAAATAAAAAGGTAAAAATATATATTTAAACATTTCATTCTATACCAAAATAAATAATGCGTTTATTGTGGCATAATTAGAATCATAAAAATTCATATAAAAATATATGTGTGTCTTTTCATTCTATTAAATTGTGCATAAATTTGAATATTATAAATTACAAACATAATATTCAACTTGTAAAATCCAAATCAGATTTTTTGATAGCAGTCATTTCGAAAAAATTATGGGTATGGGTATTCGAAATATTGATTATTCCCAATTAAGCGAAGAATCATTAGTTTATTTATTTTTACACGATGCGCCTTCTTTAACGAAAAAAAGAAGTGAGCAAACAAAAACACTTTATCTGCACAATCTTTCTCATTTTCTTCAATATATAAAAGAAACAATTGGAACCATTAAGGAGTTATCCCATAATAAGATGGAAATCTATTTCTATCAACTAAGTAAGAAGTATGCGGCCACCACATTACGTCGAAAGAAAACAGTGGTTCAGCAGTTTTTAACGAATTTCCCGAAAGAATTCTCCTTCCTCAAGCGTGTGAAGGGGTAGCCCAACGGTAGCTGGGAGATGAATTTCGGTTTGGCGTAGCCAAAAGGTTTTCCTTTTTATTTTGCCTCTGATATAGTCAGTCTTATAAATTATAAAGGCTGGTATATAAATGAAATTAGATAGTGATAACCATTCAGTATTCTTGTTGTATTATCATCTTGTGTTGGTCGTGAAATACAGAAGAAATGTGTTTGATGATGATATGTCAGACTATGCAAAAGATATGTTTGTTCGACTATCTGAAAACTATAACATCACATTAGTTGAATAGGATCATGTTGGTTTAAGTCAAAGAAAAAGACATCTATATAGATGTCTTTTTCTTTATAATGTAATAAGAAGAATGTTATTATTTAACTAATTGTTGCTGGATTTCTTTAATTAAAAATTCAGCCCCTTCAGGACTAAGAACAATTTGTCCATTAGCTAATGAAATGTTTTTTTCTGAAATATCACCAGTTATTGCACAAGCATCATATGACTTGTATTTTTGTAATATTATTTTTTCACCTTCTACAAATATTTCTAAAGGTTCTTTTTCTGCAATTCCTAACGTTGTTCTTAACTCTTTCGGAAGAACGATTCGTCCTAATTCATCTACTTTTCTTGTAACACCTGTTGATTTCATATTTATACCACCTTTTATTTTTTCTAGCTAATAATCACATATGAGCAAGCGGATTTAATGCTGTTTTTCCACTATCATCTGCATATAATACTACAATTATATCTCTAAATTCTTTACCGCGTTTTCTCTTTCTTTAGCTTCTAACATAAATTGAGCGTAAGTCATTATCTTTTCTAGTTCATTTTTGGAAGCATTATAATCTTTAATATAACGTTCTTTTCTTCCTGGACTCATATATTTATTTTTTTTCATTTCGTTTATTGTTTCTATATTCATGACTTTTCGTTTTCCCTTTTTCTCATATAAGAGTTTTAGATGTATAGCTAGGCATATACTCCAAAGAGTAAAACCGATAATGAAAGATAGTAATAGATGTGCTGAAAGAGAATGATTAATAATAATGAAATAGAAAAAATAAATAATCGAGATTGCAAACAAAAATGAATTATAGTATTTTTATATATTTTTGTATTTATGTATTTTTAGTTCGTGTTGTTTTTTCTCATTTCAAGGGTCTCTAACATATATAATTTATCTCCTTTTAAATTAGACCAGTTGGTGTTTTTTACTATCCCTTTTTAACGAATTTCCCGAAAAAATTCTCCTTCCTCAAGCGGGTGAAGGGCGTAGCCCAACGGTAGCTGGGAGATGAATTTCGGTTTGGCGTAGCCAAAAGGTTTTTCTTTTTATTTTGCCTCTGATATAATCAGTCTTATAAATGATAAAGGCAGGTATATAAATGAAATTAGATAGTAATAACCATTCAGTATTCTTGTTGTATTATCACCTTGTGTTGGTCGTGAAATACAGAAGAAATGTGTTTGATGATGATATGTCAGACTATGCAAAAGATATGTTTGTTCGACTATCTGAAAACTATAACATCACATTAGTTGAATGGAATCATGATGTAGACCATGTTCATATTTTGTTCAAGGCACACCCTAATACAGAAATGACAAAATTCATCAATGCTTATAAAAGTGCAAGTTCTCGACTTATTAAAAGAGACTTTCCACAAGTGAAAAAGAAACTTTGGAAAGAGATGTTTTGGTCAAGAAGTTTTTGCTTGCTAACTACTGGTGGTTCGCCAATAGACGTAGTAAAAACATATATTGAAAATCAAAGTGAAAAGTGAGGTGAAATGATATGACAAAGCAGAATAAAGCATATAAATTCCGTTTGTATCCAACAGAAGACCAAGCACATCTTATGCGTAAAACCTTCGGTTGTGTACGTTTCGTGTATAACAGAATGTTAGCTGAACGGAAAGAAGCGTATAAAAAACATAAAGATGATAAGGATCAACTAAAGAAACAAAAGCTTCCCACTCCAGCAAAATACAAAGCAGAATTTGAGTGGTTAAAAGAAGTGGATTCATTAGCTTTGGCAAATGCTCAACTAAACTTGCAAACTGCCTATAAAAATTTCTTTCGTGGTCAAAATGACTTTCCAACATTCAAAAGCAAAAAAGACAGAAAGTCTTATACAACGAATGTAGTGAACGGAAATATTATGTTGCTTAACGGTCATATCAAATTGCCAAAACTGAAAATGGTACGTATTAAACAGCATAGAGAAATACCACAAGGCCATATAATCAAGTCATGTACGATTTCTATGACACCTACTGGTAAATACTATGTGTCCATTTTGACTGAATACGAAAAAGAGATCGTACACAAAGAAGTAGAAATAGTTGTTGGATTTGTCTTTGCGATGGATCATTTAT
>NZ_QPET01000001.1:155171-264150 GCF_008368855.1 Bacillus sp. TE8-1
TGGGATAGTGCTAAACATTTGGAAGGTGGAGCTATTGAAAATCCAAATATGAAGGGAATTTCGCAAGCCCTTCATTTTGGAAAAAGCGTCGCTGATAATGCTTGGGGTATGTTCACTTCTTTCTTAGCTTATAAACTAAATGAGCAAGGCAAACAGCTTGTGAAAATAGACAAATGGTTTCCTTCCACAAAAACATGTAGCAGTTGTGGGAATGTGAAAAATATGTCATTGTCTGAGCGAGTCTATTCTTGTATATGCGGTGTAAATCTCGATAGAGATTATAACGCAGCTATCAATATCAAAAATGAAGCAATACGCCTATTGGCGTTAGCATAGATAGCAATAAAATAACCCTTGGAACAAGGGAGTTAGCTCGGCTGTCTTAGGACGAATTCGTTAGCTACCAAAAGTAACGACTAACCGAGAAGCCCCCACTTCAAACAGTCCGTTAGGACGTTAAGTGGCGGGTAGTTCACTCACCATAGGTACTAATGTCGGATCTTAGGTTAGAAAATAACTGGTAGATTTGCAAGGGAACGAATTTTACTATGGTTATAAATCAATTGATCCGCTTCGATTGCTAGGCGAAGATTAGGTAGCCGCTTTAACAAAGTGCCTAATGCAATTTGTCCTTCTAAACGCGCCAACGGAGCTCCTAAACAGTGATGTATACCAGCCCCAAAGGCTAAATGGTTATTCTCCTCCCGTGAAATATTTAATTCCTCTGGATAAGGAAATATGTTTGGATCAATATTTGCAGCAGTCAAGGAGAGTAGAACTAATTCGCCTTTACGAATCCTATTTCCATGTATTGTCACATCTTCACTAGCAAAACGGCTACTAAACATAACTGGGCCAGCATAGCGTAATAGTTCGTCGACAGCGGAAGGCAGCAGAGAAGGATTTTGCCCTAGTAAATTCATTTGTTCAGGATGTTGAAGTAACGCTAGTACACCATTACTAATTAGATTAACTGTCGTTTCATGTCCAGCGATAATGAGCAGCCAAATTGTCGAAAGAAGCTCGTTCTTACTCAACTTGTCTTCTTGTTCTTTTGCTTGAACTAGCGCGCTTATCAAATCATCACTAGGATTTAGGCGTTTTTCGTTAAACAATACTTCAATATAATTAATAAACTTTTCAAGTGTTGCTGTCACTGCAGTCCCTTGACCAGGATCCACTGAGGCGTTCATCAGTTCTTGTGTCCATGCGCGAAACTGATTTCGATCATTGGCGGGAATCCCAAGCATCTCTGAAATGACTATAATGGGTAGTGGGTAAGCAAAGTCTGCAATAATTTCCATCTTTCCTTGTTCCTGTACAACATCCAACAATTCGTCGGCAATTTGCTGAATACGAGGACGAAGGTCCTCAATCATACGTGGTGTGAAGGATTTAGAGACTAGCCGACGTAGGCGAGTATGATCAGGGGGATCTACCGTAAGCATATTCGGCATATTCATAAGCCATTCAAATAGCTTACTCACTGCTGTATTCTCCTCAATAGGATTCTGCTTATCACGAGGCGGTGTGAATTTTCGTAAATCTTTGATAAAACGGGAATCTTTCAAAATTGCAACCACATCATCATAGTGAAATGCAACCCATGCCCCTCCCATGCCATAAAAGTCATCAATGCGAAAGAAACGCTCTTGTTGCTCCATGAGGTTTTTATAGAACATAATGGGATTACGCATAGTGTCCGGCGAGTTCAAATCGTTAAAAGTTAGTTTTTTCATTAGTTTCCTCCTTATCAGTATAACTATTGAATGCTTTAACATTAACCCTAATCTTTACCGTACTATTCTATGACCGCTCATGTTACAAAAATGATATATCTAATTCATAGAACGATTCTGTTGCAATGTTTCTCAAGAAATCAATATAGATAAGGAAATATGACTAAATATTATGCAGGTATTAGGAATCAACATATCGTTAACAAGCAAAGATTTTGAAGTAACTCCATAATAAAAAAGTTCTGGAAGTCAAAACTCTACTGTTTTAAATATTTACATTCTCCCTTATTATAGCAACGTTAGTACTAATCCAAGTTGACAGACATGTGACTTGACTCCTATGATAAAACTCAATTTGGTGAACAAGTATGATTTCGGATACATATCGGATGGATATTACATAAACTTGTGGATACATGGTTTTGGGATATAACTTGAACTACCCCCACTTTCACTTCGTTTAGAAGTGAGGGATTCCTAAGTAAAGAGTTCTATCGAACTCTAATTGGTTAGGCTAACCCCGCAGTCCTTGCGGTTAGAAGCCTTATTGCTTCATTCTTTATATTGATACTTGCGTTAATATCCCTATCATGGTGTGTACGACAAGAAGGACAGTCCCATTTACGTAGGTTCAGATTTTTAACGTCTTTGTTTTGATATCCACAACAAGAACATAATTGGCTAGAAGCAAATGTTTTCGATACGACAATGACTTGTTTGCCATACCATTTTGCTTTATATTCCAACATGGTTCGAAACTGTGACCAAGATACTTCACTAATTGCTTTTGCTAACTTATGATTCTTTAACATATTCGATACTTGCAAATCCTCTATACCGATAACATCGTGGCTTTTGATGATTTCAGTTGAGATTTTGTCTAAGTAATCTTTTCTAGCATTTGATATGTATTCATGAATTCTAGCTACTTTTACTCGTTGTTTATTCCAGCGAGAAGATCCTTTCATTCTTCTAGAAAGAACACGCTGTGCTTTCGCCAACTTATCTTCTAATGATCGGAAAAACTTCGGATTTTCATAGGGTGTTCCATCTGACAAAATGGCGAAATCTTTTAGTCCTACATCTATCCCAATGTAAGAATGTGTTTTCGGAAGTTCTTGCACTTCTGTTTCAACTAACAATGACACAAAGTATCTACCAGAAGGGTTGCGTCTAACCGTAGCATTTAAAATACGTCCTTGTACTTCACGACTTTTGGCAAATCGAACAAGACCTAGTTTTGGCAATTTTATTTTGTTTCCTACGACAGCAATGTTTTCATTTGTTTGTTTTGTGGTGTAAGATTGTACGTTGTTTTTCTTAGATTTGAAACGGGGGGCACTAGTTTGTTTTTTGAAAAAGCGTGTATAAGCATCCGCAAGGTTGCGAACAGACGACTGAATCGCAATACTATCCATTTCTTTGAGCCAAACAAATTCTTTTTTTATGGCAGGGAGTTTTGCAGAGCATGTACCATATGTCAAACCTTTCCCAGTTTCTTTGTATGCGTGATCCCATAGAGATAGGAAATGATTGAATACAAAACGAGAACAGCCAATTGTTTTATTAATTAGGGTTGCTTGTGTTTTATTTGGATAGATACGAAATTTATATGCTTTATTAATCATCATTCATTTCACCTCCATTTCGGCATGTGTCTATTATACAACAAACATACATTCGATAGATAGTGAAGTAACACTTTATGTATATCGAACAATTAAGATGGCTTCCTGCCATCTCTTGTCCGAAGCCAATTCATCTCCCACCTACTCACTTCGCATTCCTTGAGGAAGGAGTCTTCTTGGCTAAAATGATAAATTACGGAAACTGCAAGTAAATTCTCACCCTTAGTATGCGAATTTACTCGGTATTTTTATATAAAGTGCCATTAAAATAATGTCAGCATAAGAACCATCTTTGAACCTAATTTGGTTTATTTGCCTACCTTCTTCTCTAAATCCTAGTCTCTTGTATAAATTTATAGCCCGTTCATTGTTTGAAAATACATCCAGACATATCTTTTCTAATCCTTCTTGTTCTTTTGCCCATTCAATAAAATGGGATAGTAACTTTGTTCCAATACCCGCATTACCGAATTCTGGTTTGATCCCCATTCCAAATGAACCGGCATGGTGTAAACGCATATAGAAAGATCTAGAAAAAGATAAAAAACCGATGACTTGATCATTAAATTCTACTACTAATGTTAATCCTCCATTTTCTTGTCCTGTTTGTATCTTTTTTTGATAATCTTCTGCCTTTTCTTGCGGCTCTTCAGGTGATCGAAGAAAAAAGTTTGTCGTTTCAACAATCTTATGTTTTATCACAACTATTTCTCTTGCATCTTCTACTGTCGCTCTACGTATGTTCATCATATATTTTCTCCCCCTTTATTTCCCCTAAATAATAGCAAGTACTTAAACTAATTTAAAGAATTAATTTCCAAAAGACTTAAATTAACCTTAATAAGGGATAGTACCCCCATTGCCATCAACTTAAGAAATTGGTAGCTCCCCAAAACGAAGAAAATGAGTTGACTTCTCATAAATCACGGTAAAACAATAATTTTTTTGTTTTGGGGGCACTTCAAAATTTTAGCTTGGTGAGCATGTGGCGAGACCCCTAAAAGTAATAATCGTTACTTTGCTCTAATAAAAAGTCATATAAAAAAGAAACGAAGTCAATTTGACTTCGTTTCTTTTTTACTAATTCTTTTTTTCTAGAATACGTTCAACCTCATCAACACTTAACTTGCTTGCTTTAGGAATTGTTTCAATTGGTACACCAAGTTCATGCATACCGTTAATTATTTGTATTTTCCCTTGCTGAATTCCTTCCTTTTTTCCTTCATTACGAGCATGAGCAAACTTTGCAGCTTCATCCATCAACGCTTTCTCCCTTGCTTCATACGCTTGTCGGAAAGAAGAATCTTGACTCATACGTTCCCATTTGTTCATAGCTTTTTGTAATATCGGGTCTTGGTTCATCGTAATATCCTCCAATGTCTGGGTTAATCGTTCATCTTCATTCGCTGGAAGTAGTAACAACCAGCGAACAAACGAATCTTCCCAAGGATTTACTTGTTCATTACGCCACTGTTGCATTAATTTTGGAATTTCCACTATATGAATTTCAATATCATCACTTAACTTCTTTTGTTGCTGTTGATTCCATAGGATTCCTGTTGTATGAAATGCTTCATATTCTGGAAACATCACAAAGTTTAATAAATTAAGCGTAATGGTTTTGTGAAGGGAACTATATGGCATTCCCTTTTGTAATTTGGATGTATATAGCCTTCCCCAGTAATATAAACTTCTCTTAATCATGTCATGATTGTTATTCAACTGTATTTCTAGATTTACCTTTGTTCCTTTATCTAATGTAGCGGAAATATCTAAAATCGATAATTTATCCTCTCCGTGTTCTCGGTGCAAGTGTGGATCTTCTAATTGTAACGAAACAATGGGCGATTCTAAAGAATCCTGTAATATAGCATTAAAAAAAGCAATGAGAATATCCTCATTTCCACTTGTACCAAATAATTGTTAAAAAGCAAAATCAATGCGTAAATTCACTAATTGTTGGTTGGACATGGGTTTTCCTCTCCCCATCTCATATGATGTTTTTCTTTCATTGTACATAAAAGAGTGATTCATATACAAATAAGCTCTTATATCTGTGGACATAAGAGCTTATTTGCTACCATACATAATTAACAGATTAGTTGGCTGTCATAGAAATTGAAAGATTGCCTACTGTAAGGAAACTCACATTTAGTATACAAAATACGAACAAAAATGCCAATACACAAATGTATTCAAGACAGTATATGACATTTGAAAAGTTGCTTCTAGATTTCTTTAAAAGCGTTTTTCATGAAACTTTACTTTTTACTTGTTTACGGGCTATCTTATGATAACGCCCATGCTTTACTACCTGTCTAGCATCAATTAACTCCTCTTCCATCATATCTGAAACCTCTACAACAATGGTATTCGTTAAAACTCTTACCACATATCCAGTTAATTGCAAGGAAGGATTCTTACGATAAGAAAATTGAACGCAATCACCAATTTTTACTTTTGCTGTATGTTTCATATAATAACCTCCTAAATTATAATTAATCATTCAGTAGATTTTTATGTTTTGTTTCTTCATACTGCTTAGCAAGTTTGTAAAACGAAGAACGTTTGATACCATATTTCTTCATGACTCCTACTGCTGTAATGCCACCAGACTTCCATTCTTTATAGGCTTCAATAAATTCGGCTGTAATTTCTACTGGAGGACGTCCTAACCGCTTACCTTTCCTTTTAGCTAGAGCAATACCCTCCACTTGTCGCTGTTTAATATCATGCCGTTCTTTTTCTGCAAAAGCAGATAAAATGGTAAGAGTTGCTTTCTGAATAGCACTTTGAATAACATCATTTGTACTCTTACCTGTGTAATTTACATTAATGAATGGTTCTTTTATAAATTGTAAATTAATCTCATGCTTTTCATAGTATCTGAATTCCTCTAGGACATCATTCATGCTCCTTCCTAGTCTAGTTAAAGAATCGAATACAATGGTATCACCTGTACGAGCAAGACGTTTTAACATTTGATAATTTTCGCGTTGAATATTTCTATCAGATTGTTTATCGATAAAAATATCTCGATCTTCTATCCCTAAATCTTTCATATTTCGAATTTGTCGTTCTTCATTTTGATCTTTACCGGAAACTCGTACATATCCAAATGTTTTATGTTTCATTTCATACACCTCATCAATAATTATAACAAAAATATCTGTAAATGTTCATGGAATATACAGACATCCGTAAAATTTAAAACCAACCTTTATAGACACACAAAATACTTCCCACATCTTCGAACACATATTAATAAAAACCCATTGATCTCATGTACACATACTGTGATTAATGGGTTTTATCAGTTTAACATTCTATATGTTTTGTAAAACTCATTTATTAAATAAAAAAATCCCTTCACGATTTGTGAAGGGGTCAGTATACATTGAAAGGGTACTTCCATTTTAATATGTAAAAGAAAAAACTCGTATTGATAAAATTAACCTTTTTGTTTTTTGCCGTTTTTAATATAAAGAAACTGTAAGGATTAAATTCATTCTATAGTCTAAAATATTTTTATTAATGAAACCTGTTAAAATACAAAATTTTAGTTAGCAAACGAGAAATAAACACTTCATTATTATTTCTGCTATATTTAAAGGGCTTTTTTCTAATACAATAAGAAAAACAAAAAGAACTTGTAGAAATCACTACAAGTTCTTTTTGTTTTAAAGCGAATACACGGGACACATAAATTATCTCATTATTCATAACGGGGAAACCATATTGATTACGGCTTGATTTCATTATATAACAAATATTAACATCCAGGGTTTTAATATTTGAAAATTATGTGAATTTATAATTAAAAATCCACCCTTCCTCTAAAAATTTATCGTTACAAGTTTTCTTAAGGTTTTTTCTTCATGAGAAGTAATTAACTTTTAAACTCTTTCTAATATTCAAAACCACTATTTGTAATCCAATCCATATTTTATTGATACCAATCTAGTTACAGGTATGCTACAATCCATTTGAAATATTGCTTTTGGGAATGCAATTGCTATTATAATCGCAATTTATTTTCTGCAAACTGATTGGGTGTCAGCCCAAATTGCGGTTCTATTCCGCAGTCCTTAACAAATTGTTAAGGACTTTTTTTAGCATTTTCAAACAGAAGACTCCTTCCTCAAAAATGTGAAGGTGTGAAACACCAATTTTAGGTAGCGATGAGCGTCGGTTGGCATATAAAAGAATCCATGATAGTGCTTTTTCTAAATGAATATGTTACTCTTTAACGGCTGGTATTTATCATCGTAAGAAATCCAGTAACTTCATCAAAAAAATGCTCCTAGATTGATCTAGGAGCATTTTTTATGAAACATTATTTTTTATTTGCCTTTGATTCACTTTATTATAGTAACCGTGTTTTACTACTTGCCTAACATCATCTACTTCAAATCCAATTATCTCTGTAATATCTACAACAATTGTATTCTGTAGAACACTGACTACATATCCGGTTAATTCTAAATTAGGATTTTTACGATATAAAAATTGAACGTAATCCCCAATTGTTACTTCTGTTTTATGCTCCATTTGGTACCCCCTGAATCATCCTTAATTATTCGTTAGGTTTCCCTTTTTTTACTTCTTTATACTGTTTAGCAAGTCTATAAAATGTAGAATATTTAATAACCTATTTCTCAATTGCTTCTACTACATTAATTGTATTGAAAAATTTTAGTTAGCAAATTAGAGATAAATACTTTATTATCATTTCTGCTATATTTAAAAATTTTCACTTTAAATACAATGAGGCGTATCACCACATGCCCATCAACTTAAGATTTTAAAGTAGCCCCTAAACGAAATTTTTTTAAAAAAAATTGATTGATAGTAAACAAGAAAGGTTGGCAAATTACCAATCTTTCTCGTTTGGAGAGTTTTAATTTTCAGTTATCAAACCAAAAATAACCAAAATAATATCCTACGCAGTATTCTCCTCATGACTTTTTTTCTAGAGTTTAACGGTTTTTGAGAATCTTTGTAACAGAACCCAATATTTCATTTTAAATAACTTTAGGTATCAATAAAGAGAATTTATCATCCTTGCAACATTTAAATAATCAGAAATTTTAGATGAATAAAGGGATTGTATGATAATATATTTATATGCATTACTTTTCCATATTTACAATAAACTTACACACGATTAAAAATATTGAGGGGATTCATTAGTGGTTAATAATACGTGTGAAACTAGAAAGTATAATTCAATACATAAAAAACGTTTTTATAATTCTGTTTTTTCAATCCCTTTAGTTGCTTTAGCTTTATTTATATTATCTTCTGTACAACTAGAATTAACTACTTTTTTGCTTATTACTTTTGTTTCTGTTGTTATAGTGCTCTTTCAATTGATTTATTTTTATAACAAATGAAAAGTTCTGTAAAAATTTAAATTTTAGTCAGTTACTAATAACAGTTCTAATTCATTGTACACCGAAAAGAAGGAAGCGTTCCTTTTGTCAAAATGATAGCAAGCATCTAATTATTACGCTCTTCTCCGCAGAAAGTGAGGTTCTGACCATGACGAGACGTTCAGAAGCTGAACATTGGAACGAGGTGTTTGCCGATGTGAATCTCAGCAAGCCGCAAGTAGATTTTTGGCTGGAAAAATACGAGCCGATGCTAGAATTGGCCCCAGATGGACCGGTCATTGATCTTGGCTGCGGATATGGCAGCGACTCTTTGTTTTTAACAGAACGAGGTTATCGGGTCATCGCCTGCGACTTCTCCTCTGAGTCGTTGGCGATTATACGCAAATATGTGCCAGGCGTTGAAACAAACCTATTCGATATGACAGGAGGATTGCCGTTTCCGGATGGTAGCGCGAGGGCGGTTGTCGCGGATTTGTCCCTGCATTATTTTCACTGGGACGATACTGTTTCTATTGTTAGCGAAATTGCGAGAGTTGTCGGCACTGGCGGATTGCTGCTAGCCCGCTTGAATTCCACATGCGATGTTCATTACGGTGCCGGCCAGGGCATCGAATTGGAACCCCGTTATTACGAGCATGAGGGGCGACGGAAACGTTTTTTTGACGAAGCAGATATGCGTCGGTTGTTTGACGGATGGGCGATCAACGTGTTGACTGAAACGGACATGCACCGCTATCGGAAGCCGAAAATTTGCTGGGAGATGGCAGCTTGCGTCCGCTGATGGCGGGGGCTGTGTGTGCCGACGAACTTGCCGATGTGAATCCGACCGTCGGGACAGCTGGTCGAAAGCAGCCAGACAAAGAGACTCAAACCTTTTTTGTTCCGCTTATTGACTAGTTTTTTGGTTATAAAGCAGGATTAGTATAAATTTTCCTCGAACAGAGTTAATTAAACAACTTAAAACTACATTGAATACATGTAAACAAAGTGACAACCATTGATTTAACAATGATTGTCACTTTGGAGTTAAGATAATCGGAAAAAAACCACGCTAAGCAAAAAATAAAATAAGCCATCCATTTGGACAGCTCATTTACATAATTCTCGTTATTGGAAGTGTGTTTAAGAAATATTTTAAATTTACTTGTTAATGAGATGGAATTTCGGAAATGAGAATTTACAAAGCTAAAGGGATGCAACATGTAAAAAAGCTCAATTTCAAACTATAATGGCTAGAAATTGAGCTTAAATTAATGGTGTAAATTCGCATAATCCTGATATGATGCTATCCCTTAGTTATTTTTTTAGCTTGTTGACTTAACATAATTGTAATTGCTGATGCTGTAACAATACCTGTAATCAGGCATTTATACATATCTTTAAAGATTAAACCAAGTAGTACACCAATAATTACACCTAAACTCAAGATAGAAATTCGATTTCTTTGATCCATTTATTATTCCTCCATTTTTTTTAACAATACATTAACTTTGTGAAGAGCAAAATTTAAATCTGTTTGTTCTTCATTATTTAGTTTCATTAAATTCCCACTGAAGTTTTGATAGATTTTAGTCCATTTTTGATTTATAACCTCCTTACCTGCTGGTGTTAATGATATTAAAGAGGCTCGCTTATCTTTGGTATCAGGAATTTTCTCAATATATCCTCTAATTTCTAGATCCTTGATAACATTTGTTAGTTGTTGCTTTGCTATATTTAAACCAATACTAATGTCTTTAATATTTAATACTCTTTGTTGCATGTATATAAACTCAATTACGTGGTTCTGTATATGTGATAACTCTGTAAGGTTTTTGTTTAAGTCCCTAAAACTGTTAAAAACATTTGGTATCAAAGCAATGTATTCTTTTGCAATCTTTTCAATCATTAAAACCCCTCCTTTAGTAAATATTTTATTACTAAAATTAGTTTAAAGCAACATAAAAATATAAATATAGTAAATTTTCATTTACTATATTGGGAAGATTTATATATGAATTTGTTTTTTCTGTGAACGTGCTCTTTGAACTGTGTACCTCATACAGCTCTAGTTAACATAACGTATCATTATCGGGAGTCAATGTATTTTAGAAACTATCAAAAGCCCTCCAGTTTAATTGATCTGGAGGGCTCTTATGTTCACATAATCAAGTGTTATCGGAAGTAAATACATGTGTTTTACTTAACATTAGATAGATGAAATAAGGGAATTAAGCACTGATTTTAATTGTTCTTTCGTCGTAGGATCTAGGATTTCTGCTTTACTATTAATCTTGGTTCCTACGACACCAATTTGTAAAGTGCTTTCTTTTGGGATATTTGCTTCAATCATTTGTAATGTGAGCATTATTGATTCATGTGCTTTATCTCCACCTGTAATACGTGAAGAAGCACTAATAACAGCTACTGGCTTATTCATAAACTCTCCCGATGATACAACCCAATCAAGAGCATTTTTTAGAACTCCTGGAACTCCCCTCGCATACTCAGGGGTACAAATTATTACACCATCAGCTAGTTTAAGTTGTTCACGTAAGTCCTTAACTGAAGCAGGAGGATCATCTGTATCTGCTTCAGGACTAAAGTATGGGAGATGTTCTAATCCTTCATAAAATTGAAAATCAATATTTTCGGATTTCAGATTAGAAATAGCATATAAAACGTTTGTATTAGAGGAATTCTTCCGTAGACTTCCTGAAATAGCGAGTATTTTTATTCTGTTTTCATTCATAGTATCATCCATTCTATTTACAAATTTGATTTTTAAATTCCCACTATTTTTCAAACCCCTTAATATTCCATCCTTCATAATCATACTGTTTTTGAAATGTCGTGTTCAACTAATTCGCTCCATCGGTTGAATAAAGAACCCTGTATATTTTATACATGTCAAATTTACATAACGTTCTATTATCAGTAGCAAGAAAAAAGACGTCCCTCTACTCTCACAAAGGAAACTCCTTTTGTGTTCTATCTACCTATATAATTTTTTATACATCCCTATTATAGTGCGCCTTTAATCAATAGTAAGAGGATATATATCTATGCGCTCTTATTACTAATTGGCATTAGAATTGCTGCTCCCACAAGCAGAATATCTGAAAGACACTCATATAAGAGTGTCTCTTCTTTATGCAAAAAATTATTTTTAAACAAAAACTCTTTATAAAAGAACGTAAGTTCGTATATAATAAGAACAAACGTTCTTATTATTTAGGGAGGAATAACAGTGTATGACTATTCTATCTTACCGAATAGAATCATCTTATGTGTGGATTTACGAAGCTTTTACGCTTCAGTAAGTTGCATCAAAATGGGGTTAGATCCTATGTATACAAAATTGGCAGTAGTCGGTGATGTAAATAGAAACGGTTCAATCGTTCTAGCTGCCACTTCACCATTAAAAGCTTTAGGTGTAAAAAAGATGGCCAGATTATACGAGATTCCTCGCAGAAAAGACATTCTTGTTGTAAATCCAATTATGGGTACTTACATAAATTGCTCCAATTACATAACAAAGCTAGCTTTGCAGTACGTTCCTATTGAGGATTTTCACCAATATTCCATCGACGAGTTCTTCATGGATATTACAGATAGTATTCATTTATTTGCTAATGATCCCTATGAGTTTGCGTTGAAATTTAAACGTGAAATATATGCGAAAACACGGATCGAATGCACAATAGGAATTGGCCCTAACCCTTTAATGAGCAAAGTGGCTTTAGATATTGAAGCAAAGAAGAATCAAACCGGCATTGCTTATTGGAAATATGAAGATGTCCCAACAAAATTATGGAGCATACAACCGCTTAATACATTTTGGGGCATTTCGTACAAAACGGAAGAAAAGTTGAATCGAAAAGGAATACATTCTATAGGAGATTTAGCCAATTATCCTCTTAAATATTTAAAACAGAGCTTCGGTAAGATTGGAGAAGAATTACACTTACATAGCTACGGAATTGACTTTAGTCGCATTTCAGAAAAATATGTTCCTGCCACAACTTCTGTTGGGAAAAGCCAAATACTCATGCGCGATTACACAATAGAGGAATTTCCGATTATTCTACTGGAACATATTGAAGAAGTTTGTTATCGGCTTAGAAGACAAAATAAACTTGCTCAAACCGTTCAATTTTCTGTTGGTTATAGCAAGAGTTATAACGGTGGTATTAGAAAAACACATACTTTAAGTCGTCCAACTAACCTAACTATGGATATTTATAAGATCTGTACATACTTTTTACATCAACAATATACTGGAGAGCCCATTCGCAGCATAAACATATCCTTAACAAACCTCCTTCAAGAAGGAGAAGAACAAATTTCTCTTTTTGATAACATAACGCAGCGAGAACAAGAAGTAAAATTAACAAAAGTAATGGATGAAATACGCACAAGGTTTGGGAAGAACAGTATATTGCGGGGAATTTCCTACACGCATAGCGCTACAGCTAGATATAGAAATACATTAATAGGGGGACACAAATCATGAATAACGCTAATATGCCAAAAGGAAGAAAAATGGTCAAGTGGACTCCGTTCGCTGCATTAACATCTCAATTTGATGGGATTCGTGAAATGATTAAGGAACAAAACAAAGTAACCCGTCCGATTTTAACAACTGAGGAAAAAGAACGAATTGAAAACATGCTATTATGTTCCTTAATATCTGAAGAGGAAATAATGATTACATATTATGAGGATGGTTATTTACTCACTAGTTATATGACCGTTGTTGATATTGATCCTTCAAATAGCGCTGTTATATGTACGGATGCTTTTTATAATAATATGAAACTGCACTTTTCTAATATAATAGATGTTAAATGAAGTGAATTGATGTAATCACGTTTGGATTATTAAAAAGGAGTGTAAAAATGCAAGGGAATCAGATAAGAAAGAACGCCGCAGGAGCAATTATTCATAATAGTATTAATAGCTCTCCCTTTCTAAATATACCTATGATTATTAATAAGAAAGACGTAATTATTTATGAGGTGTTAAGCGCTGGTTTTCAGGCTAATGATGCAGTAGCAATGATAACAACGGATGGTTTTGCTACACCCAGGGGAAATGCACCAATCGTAACAGCAAAAAACAATTAAACTAGATAAAACAGCTACTGTGCTAAACATCAGTTTAGACATAACAATAATATGGCCGCCTAATCATAAAATGGTTCCGATTACAGCTACAATTCATGCTTCTGATGGTACATCAGGAATCAATTCAGTAGTGTTAACATCCATTACCAGCAATGAAACACTTCAATCTGATGATATTCGGAATGCAAATTATAATAAACCTATTAGTGGGTCCACTGACTCCTTTAGTCTTCGTGCAGATAGACTGGGAAGTGGAAATGGACGTATATACACTGTGACATACACTGCTATGGACAATACAGGGAATGTTACAACTAAAATAGCTACTGTAACGGTTCCTCATGATCGATCAAAATAAATTAAGTAGAAGGGTTCCTATCCTATATCTCTCATACAATCTTAGATACCGTTCTTATTGAGGTCCCGCCCCATCGCTATCAAGCTAAGATGTTGCGGTACCCCAATAAAGGTGCAGATTCAATCATATTTAGTGCATCTGCACCTTCAATTTTTTAGTTATCTTTTTTATGAATTTATTTTTGTACATATGCGTTTTATATAGAAATTTCTAATAATAAGGAAGTAAATAAATTGAATACAAAAAAAACTTACTAATACAACAATTGAGCTTTGAATAACGGACATTTCCCTACTTATGGTTTGTCCTAATTGATGCAAAGTTAGAAATGCAAAACTGCTGTGAATCATAGCTACTACAATGGGTAAGAAAAATAATATCATCATTTGTGTTGTTATAATTTTCTTTAACTCTTTTTGACTTAAACCTAATTTTGAAATCATTTGATACTGCTCTTGATCACGTTTTAAATCCGTAAATAGACGGAAATATAAAAAACTTATTGCAAATGCGAAGAATACAACTCCCACCAATATACTTGTAATAGAAAGCAATCCATTTTGTTGTTTTAGTTCAAGCCATTTCAAACTCAAAGATGAAAAAGTATAAGAATCGTCTAATTTCGTACCAACAGATTTCATAAGATTTTTCGAAACTGCAGTTGTTTCAGGCCAATTTTTTATAATAAAACCGTATATAGTGTAATCTTGCGAGATAGCAACATCTACAGTTTTAATATTTAGGACTTCATTGTAAACAGCATCAGAGATAATAACAGTTTTAGCAAGCATCTCTTTTAATTCTGGGATAGTTAATGTTTTTTGAACAGTAACTGGTACTTCTAGTTCACCATGCCTTAACACAAAAGGTTTTAGATCCTCTACACTTTTGTGTTTTTTCATTGGTAGTATAACGATACTTTCATTTTCATTTGTTAATTTTTCTATTTCATATCCTAGTGTTTTAGCGTATTCATTATACGTAGAAAGATTAATTAATCTAATGTCATTCTGTGTTATTTTAAATTTTGCTGTTGCAAGTTTATAAGAAAATCCAGATTTTTCTAATTGTGTTTTTATCTCTTCAATATGAGATTTTTCTAGTGGATTTCCCCAATCCGATCTATAGGTAAATGCAAATGGGGTCTCATTTTTTGCTAATTCAGGATTTCCGATAGCTGTACAAGCTCCAATTGCTGTAAAAGATACCGCAGATATAATTGTAACCATAAAGAACGTTCTCGCATTATCTTTCATTCGGAACGCTAATTCTGAAATAACAAGGAGATTGGTTCTTTTAAAGAATGTAGTTTCTCTATTTTTTAAATTGTATATCACATATAGACAAAATTGATGAAAGAAAATATAAGTTCCGAATATAATAAGCGTGACCCCTGATCCAACGATTAGTAATACTTCATTCCCACTCATATAATTAATTGCGATTGCATCGATACTGTGGTGGACAGAAGTGTAGCCTGCTCCAATTAAGATTATGGCCAACAAAGATAGCCAAGCAGACACTTCAGGTTGAGGTTTTGGTTTTTCTTCTGATTTTATGAGTTCTACAAGCTCATTCATTTTCACCATTTTTGATGTAAACAAAGAAATAAGTAGAAATAAGATAAAAAAAGATAGAGCTGTTACTCCAATAGCCTTTAATGGAAAATAAAATGGTAACCTATGCTCTACTGCCAATAAAGACCCACTAACTAGTAAAAATAATTTAGAAAAAACCATCCCAAGTCCAATACCCACTAGTATAGAAGGGATTCCAATCAACATGTTTTCGAAAAAAATTAATCGATAAAACTGTTTATGAGACATTCCATGTAACATTAATAATCCAAACTCTTTTGTTCTATTTTTTAAAAATGCGCTAACAGAATAGAAAATAAATAAGAAAGAGAAAACAAAAATTAAGTAATACGATAGTTGAAATCCTATTTTCCCAAATGTGCTCATTATAGTACTTACATGAGTCAGTTCGCTTTTTAGATTTGGATGAAAGAAAAGTAGACCATAAGTAAAGAAAATCATTACCGCAAATATGCTACTAAAAAAATACCCAAGGTATATTCGTTTATTCCGTATAATATTATTAAATGCTAGCTGTCGAAAAGTCATTTTTACTCCCTCCTAACATAGAAAAACTGTCCATAATATTTTTATAAAGTAATGGACAATTGTCATTGTGAAAATTTCATTATATAACTGTCCACCATTGTTGCCTTTTCTTCTATATTTAATTGTGTTAATATCTCCATTACATCTTGAGAGAGTTTAGTATCAAAATTCCCTGTTAGCTCATCGGTAAGAATCAATTTAAGAGAATGAATGAGTGCACAGACAATCGCTGTTCGCTGTGCTTGTCCTCCTGATATTTCATATGCTCGTTTATTTATTCTTTTCACATTCAGGTCATCTAATACGAGCGGAAGAACCATCTTCTCTTTTTACTGTTAATGTATACATGAGATTGGCATATAAATGCAGTTTCGTCTATTATAGACACCCTAATCATCCATCCATTAGCTACTGAAAACACTTTGTTCCAACTGTATGATTAGGATGTATGATAATAAGTTGAAAAGTGATAAAGAAATCCGTAATCACAAGTGCGTTTTTAAAAAAATGTATAAATAATATTCAAAATCACATATATCTTGGCCGTACCTGTGTCTGCGAAATAAAGCTAAATTATTGGTAGAAAGTTAATACGGATTTTTATTATTAATTAATATACTCCCTGATGTTGGCAAATCAACAGTAGAAATCATATTCAATAACGTTGTTTTTCCACTACAAGAAAGGCCCATAATCCCAACAAATTCTCTTCTATGATTGTTAAATTCACATTTAAAAGTGCTGTATGCGAAACTTTACCTGTGTATTCTTTATTAAGATCTTTTACTTTTACTATATTCATAGGATAAATCCCCTCCAAATTTACAAATTAAAAATGAGAGTTGATAGATGATGTCCCCTTCTCTTTAAATCGTTTCCGTACCCTTGCATGCACTATACAAACAAAGGCGAAGTCTTCAAAACAGACTCCGCCTTTCCCATGTATCATGGATTACAGCCAGTACTAGTAGTCTCATATTATTTCCTTGCGGAAATAGGTTGAGACCAAATATCTTCGTCATTATCATTTACATGTACCTCAAAGACATATATAGGTTGAGAGAAACCTTTTGTATCAGTGTAGTAATCTATATTATATTTTGTAATGAATAATGTATCGCCTGCATTGAAAGATCCTATAGGTTCGAATTCTCCTTGTTTCAGTTTTTGAAATGCTTCCTTTGGAGAAAGAATTTCGACATCTCGAACAGGTGATTTTTTAGTAATGGAATCTTTGTAAACAGGTTTTTTTTTCCTTTCTTCTTTTAACTCTATTGATGTTTTTATCGTAACGTGAGACATATCTATTTTTGTATTGGGATCAATAGGCATATTTCCAAATTCTTTCATATGGTACGAAATAATTATTCCGAATGCGATGAGAATTACTGTAATAGGAAGGAATAAATATTTCATCATCTGTGTATGCGCTTCTTTTTTCTTCAACAATATAAGAACTATGTTTAACACAGAATACCCTAGCATCATTCCTAAAATATTATGGAGTAAATCAACCAGTTCCATACTTCCACGTTGCATTGTAAATTCAAGTATTTCAATTAATAAACTTGTTATAATTGCGCTGGTTAACATCCATTTTACTTTTTGAAAAACATTACTAAATAAAGGGAATAAAACTCCTAATGGAAAAAGCATACCAATATTCACAATGATATGGAAAAAAGAAGAAAATGAAAAGGTATTCCATGCTTTTTTATAAACACTAAGTACATCAAAGTCAATTGTTCTTGCATAAGCTATATCATCTGAACGACCAAATGAAGTAGCTGATAATGCAAGAGAATAATATCCTATTATTAATATCAATAATATAATTTGTTGTACGGTAAACTTTTTTTCACCTTTACATACCTTTTTATATACTACAAAATAGCTTAAAATAAGTATAAGAAGGAACAAAAATGTGAGTTGTATCGTAGGAATTGCAAAACTAACGAATAGTTCGGAAATAATGTTCATTTTAAACCTCTGTGTTTTTTATTTTTTTCTGACAGAAGACTCCTTCCTCAAAAATGTGAGGGTGTGCAACACTAATTTTAGATGGAAGATGAATGTCGGTTGGCCTAAGTCAATCTGTTCGCCACTATATACTGGTACAAATCATTCTTCAACGTTCTATCGCTCCACGCTTGTCAAAGTTGTGACAAGCAAGCTAAAGTAGAAATTGGGATAAATCAACGTACAAAATACTTATGTTCTCACCACAGGGACTATAGGTAGAGCCTGCTAAGATAACTGGTGGATACATCGGTGTTCTCAGGAATCGCCTATTTCCAACAGTCCATTAGGTTCCGTGTTGGGTAATTTAAATAATATTCTAGATAAAATAACGAAGTATCGTTACCTCTAGTAATTATTAATCCAGAATTATACCGGTATCCATGTGGTTCTCTCTAATTGATGTATACTTAACGAAATCATCTTTTCGAAAGGTGATAACTTCATCAAATTTTTCAATTGAATTTTAATGCAGTACTGCTCCTGCGACAAAACCTTAATGGAAAGACATAAAAATCACCTAGATTCGCACCACATTTTTTCATGAGTGTTTCTGTTATTCATTATAGTAGTAAGATTTTTTTTCTCATATTGAATTTCCTTTCATTTTACTTACACGCTTGTAATGTTTCTGAAAATACAGTCTATAAGATTATCAGTAATGGTTCTTTTTTGGGGAGATAGCGAAGAGGGAATTTTCATTTGCACTTTACTATACCGAACTAGATTTCGTTATAGTTTTTATTAGTAATTCATTGTATCTTCTTTACCAAACACGTATAAAAATCAATATTATGAAAGTAAACTACTGGCTAAAAGTTTACATTGGAGTTTTGAAAAATTTATAACTAATTTTGTAATAAATTTTTCAATATAGATATACTTGATAATTATGGTTCTAATATTCAAAATTAACAAAAAATAAATTATAATAAAAATATGATGTTTATCCTTTTGTTTACTCCTTGTGCTAAAGATAAGATCCTGTTCCCGGATCTTATCTTTTTATTTTTGGATTTTAGATACAAAAAAGGAATCCTTAATAGCTTAAGGATTCTGCAACAAGAAAGAACAAACATATAATAATAAAAAGAATTACTTATATTATAGTTTACATAGTAAGTGTAGAGCTTGCTTGTTTGTAGATTAGTGTTGTTTGCCATGAACCAGATTAATTAGGGGTAGCACCACATGACCATCAACTTAAGAAAACAAGTTACCCCCAAAACGATAAAAATAAATTTCAGGTCGATAAAAACACAAAATTTCCATTTAGAGAGTACTTTAAAATCTTAGCTTGATGGACATGGGGATGTTTTGCTAGCTTGATAGCAAAGCATCCCCTTATATATAAGGTTTTTCACTAAAATAGGTCGCCAGTCATTACAGTCATAAACTCCTTAAAAAACTGTTCATAATTCATTTGTATTGCAATCCTATGTTTGGGACGATTACCGAATGTTTCTGGTTCAAAAGTAGATCTAAAATCTCCTATACTTTGTCCTCGTACAGTATCAAGTGCATTAACCGTCACTGCTGATTGATGGTATGTAAAAATATCATCACGATTAATCGCAATCAAAGTGAGCGCATCATGAACCGGGCTACCTTGTATTCCAGGAACTTTTTTTTGATAAAACTGATAATAGTAATAGTCTAAAAGAGGCTTTAAAAACTTAGTTTTTCCTTTAGAGTGAATATAATTGACCATTTCTGGTGTTACGATAGCCGATTGTGTAACATTCAAAGGATAAACTGATAGATTCTTTGCGTATCTCATTACAATATTGGCCGCTACAGGATCGCCATAAAAGTTAGCTTCGGCAATGGGAGTAACATTTCCTGGATATATAAAAGCTCCTCCCATAATATAATAAGAATGTACATATTCCATCACATCTCCATAAAGGAGAAATAAAGTTGCAAGTGAAGTTAACCTTCCGGTATTCACGATAATAAGTTCATTTTTATACTGCTTAATAAGTGTGAGAACCTCAAAAAAATTCTCAAATGTTTGAAGCTCTAGTCCTGGGTAAATGGGCCCTATCCCAAATTTACCGTGAACTTCTGGATAAAAAGTTTCAGCTTCTGAAGACATGGAATGCTCCGCCCCACCAAAAACTTTTATATATTCTTTTCCTACACTTTTAAGTAAAAAGCGAACATTTCTAACAACTTCAGCTTTAGGTACGTTCCCATAGTCTGCAACAATTCCTATAACATCAATTTTATCTGTCAAATGCGCATATATGATAGCTATCGTATCGTCAATTCCGAAATCTCCAAAAAACAGTACTTTTTTCCCCATACAATGTTGCTCCTTAATTTTACTAGTTTTTAAAACGGATTATAATTATGTATCGTAGTATAAGATTGTTCCCATGTCTTTTTGTAGTACTGTGTATGAATGAATTCATCTAGTTAACATACACTTTCGTTAATAATGAACAAATTCCTTTTGTATGAAATGAAATAGTATGTAATTACTAATCTTAACGTGTTTTTTCTTATACCCTATGCTCATCAAGTGGCCCTCAAAATGAATAAAATACGTTATTCTTTCTGTAGAATCATAGGAAAGGATGGCGTTTTTTATGTCTGTTTCTGTGTCTGACGAATTACAACTATTTGCTCAAGAGATTCAAAGTTTTTTATCTCCAAATACCTTACGGGATCTTGCTAGAGATGTTGGTTTTGTACAACGAACCAGTAAGTATCAGGCAAAAGATTTAGTCGCTTTATGTGTATGGCTGAGCCAAAATGTAGCTATGACTTCTTTAACTCAGTTATCTAGCTGTTTAGAAGCATCAACAGAAGTACTCATCAGTCCTGAGGGACTGAATCAACGGTTTAATAAGGCGGCCGTCCTACTTTTACAACACCTACTAGCCGAACTACTAAGCAAAAAATTGGCCGCATCTATGCCCATTTCTTCTCCATACACTTCTGTTTTCAAGCGTATTCGTATTTTAGATTCAACTGCATTTCAACTTCAGGATGTATTTTCATCGGTTTATCCAGGTTCAGGAGGATGTAGCCATACAGCTGGGATAAAAATTCAACTTGAGTATGATTTGTTAAGTGGACAGTTCCTACATATTCATACAGGTCCAGGTAAACAACATGATCGTACTTACGGCTCTCTGTGTGTCCCAACTGTGAAGGCGAATGATTTATGTATCCGAGATTTAGGTTATTTTCATTTAAAAGACCTTCAATATATACAAGATAAAGAGGCCTACTATATCTCTCGTATCAAGTCGAATACACGTATTTATCAAAAAAATCCTAACCCTGATTATTTTCAAGATGGAAGAATTAAGAAAGGTACAGAGTATATACAGATAGATATTGAGACGTTAATGAACTCTCTCCAAACAGGACAAACATGTGAAATAGCTGATGCTTATGTAGGTATGATTGATAAAGTGCCAGCTCGTGTAATTGTTCATCGATTAACAAAACAACAGCAACAAAAACGATTACAAGATCAAGCTGTAAGAGAAAAAAAGAAAGGAATGAAGTATTCTCCTCGTAGTAAACGACTCAGTGGTATCAATTTATATATGACAAACACCCCTACAGATATTGTCCCGATGGGACAGGTACATGACTGGTATTCTTTGCGTTGGCAAATCGAAATTTTATTTAAAACGTGGAAGTCATTCTTTCAAATTCATCATTGTAAAAAGATAAAGCCAGAAAGATTGGAGTGCCATTTATATGGTCAATTGATTGCCATTCTACTCTGTTCTTCTATCATGTTTCAAATGCGCCAATTGCTCCTCATAAAGAAAAAACGAGAGCTTAGTGAGTATAAAGCCATATATATGATTAAAGACTATTTTTTTCTTCTATTCCAAACTATACAAAAAAACACCCAAGTGCTATCAAAGGTGTTACTTCGCCTGTTCAATCTCCTACAGCAAAATGGGCGGAAGTCTCATCGATATGAGAAAAAAACGGTCTTTGATATATTAGGTGTCGTTTACAATTGTACCCTGTCTGATAATCAAGCCGCTTAATTCAAAAAAGTGAAACCCGTTAGGGTTTATTTCGTATGCAAACCTTTCAATCACCTACACTTGCCCTTTAGAAAAAAGAAACAATCTCGCCTAAAATTGACTTTTCATAAGCTTAACTTGATAGCGATGGGGTAGCACCACATCGCTATCAAGCTTAGAAAAGCAAATACCCCCTAAACGAAAAAAAGCCGTTTTCTATTAAAAATACACAAAATTTTCATCCTGGGGGTGTTATAAAATTCTTAAGTTGATGTGTATGGAGTCCCGCCACATGTCCATCAAATTAAGAACTTGTTTTACCCCCAAGTTTTTTTAGAGTAAGTTGTTTTTTTAACTAGAAAGGTATATTTTTAACTATAAAAACTATGGGGAAATTTATCTGTTTTTCCTTTTTACCTACTTGCTAAATTCAGCAAGTAAAATATTTTTAAAAGGATCAGAACGACTATGACTAGTTTTATGGCCATTCAAATTGATGGCCAATATATGCTTGCCTCCAAGTGTGCCTCCAGCAAAAGTAGTAAAGCCTGGAACACCGCCTGTGTGTCCCCATATCGAGGTACCGTTTTGAAGTTTAGTTTCATAGATTCCAAGACCATATCCATTGATTTCTTCTATTCCTGTAGGAACTGTAGTAAGCATTTGTTTTAGTTGCTGTTCCTTCAGTAATTTGCCACTGAGTAAGTAAGAGAAAAATTTGTTTAAATCTTCAGCAGTAGAAATCATATCTCCATCCGAGCTACCTGGGTAAGAATAAGTAACGTCTTTTAGCTCACTTTCTCCATCATATCTTTCATATCCACGGGCATGCTTGGTACCTGGAATAACAGTTGAATTACCAGGTAGGAATGTATTCGACAATTCGAGCGGTTCAACAATCCGATTTTCAACCTCTTCCGCATAGCTGTTTCCAGTTACTTTTTCAATAAGGATACCCAGTATTACGTATCCTGTGTTTGAATAAGACCAGCCCTTACCTGGAGCAAAGTCTGGGGGAAGGGAAATCCCCATCTTTACGAATTCTTCAGCTGTATACGCTTTTTTTGTATCTTTAATATCAAAGTCTTTTGACTTTATATAGTCAGCGATACCACTTGTATGATTCAATATCTGCCGGATAGTAATCTGGTTACTATCATATCCGTTTCCTTGAATAACACCAGGCAACCATTTTTCAATGGAGTCGTCTAAATTCAAGCGGTTCTCTCCAGCTAATTGAAGTAGGACTGTTGCAATGAACGTTTTCGTCACACTACCAATGCGAAAGCGAAAATCTGTCTTCATTGTTTTCTTGGTTCTCAGATCCGCTATCCCGGCGGCATAGCTCCAATTTTTACCACCCTTAGAAATTTGAGCGAGTATTCCAGGGTATCCAAGTTGGAGTGCATCCCGCATTGCTTTCTTAACGGAATTACGATCGCTTTGATTACTTGTTTGTAACGAACTAGATACATTTTGCGTGGGTTCTGCTTTTACAATTGCGGCTGGTGTTATGTATAACAGGGAACTTCCAGCTATTAAAAGTGATAGACTTGCACATGTAATTTTACTGCGTGTTTTCATAAAGCATCCCTCTCCTTTGTTTAAATTGTAAAGTTAGTTGCTTGCTGTTTCGTATTAATCACACAGCTATTATCTCCACCAATGACAAAAAGTCAGAATTGAATTCGTAATCATATTCATAATTATTATTTTTACAAAAGCTATTCTGTCTTAACAAACGGTAAATCCCTCTTCTTCCACATGTATGTTAACCCCAGAAATTACTTCTTTTCCTTGAAACACTCTTGTTACTGGTTTGTTTTATATATAAGTCATATCTTTTCCGCCTTTCACACCTCCTTATATTTTTATCCTACACAATGAAAATCTCTTTTTTCTTACCTATTCCTTACAAATTACTTACGTTCAAAATAGCTTCTATAATAGGATAGAAAGAGCATCTGTACCCGAAAGTTCAAAGTATTTTCCAATAAATATATTTATCAAATAGAAACACAGAGGTTTTTCACTTCTATGTTTCTTTTTTTCGTTTTGGGGAACAATTAATTTTTAAGTTGATAGCGATGGGGTCACGCCAACATAACGTGAATTTCGTACGTTAAGGAATTATTAGATGTCTTTTTTAATATGAACCATCATATAGTAATGCGATATCAATTTATAAAATAGATTATACAAATAATTTGTTATATTTCCGTTTATCCTAGCTGGTATAATGTATAAGGCAATTATTAATTAATAGTACACATATAGTAGGGAGACATAAGTAATGATAGATATAATCACGTCATTCTTTTTACTAGTTATATATTCTATTCGTTATCTATTTTCAACAGGCGAAAATAGGAAACAAGCAAAAGCAGATTTAAAAGAATTTTGTGCAGGTACTGATGGACAAATGTTATTGGGTGCTGCTATAGCACTTGTAATTATAGTAATAATTTTTGTTGGTATGATTATGTCACAATAGATGTTCAACTAAGAAGAAAGTATTGGAGAAAACGAGCTATTGAATAATTTATATAAGGAACTCGCCATTTCTATAGGATGGTGAGGTTTTTTAATGTAAAAAAGGCTACTGTATTTCTATAAAAGTAGGTACAATGATGGATTTGAAAGAATGACTTTCACGTTTTAAATAAAATTTCGATTTGCCCACACAAAGAATACCAGTCATTCTCAATCGCATTAATCGTTTGTCTTGAAACATGACATAATTTAGCTAAATCTCCCTGGGAAAGCTTTTGCTCTTTACGTAAAATACGAATTATGTTCTCCATTTTTATGAACATCACCTCTAATTTTGTCAAAAACTTTTTACATTTGTAAAAATAAAAAAACGATAATTCTTCTACACTTTAGATAGAAAGAATATCGTTTTTTTATTTTGGGGGATTTTTATTTGTTAGCTTGATAGCGATGTGGCGGTACCCCTAATAGTTAATCTTTTTATTAGCTTTTACTCTTATTGTTTCTACTTCTGGATATGATTTTTCTACAACTCCTATATCTGGAATATTACCCATTAAAGTGTTTTTAATATTAAAACGCAATATACTAAAAGTATTTTCTTTTAATAACAGCTCTTTATAAATAGAATCATCAACAATTATTAATTTAGATTGTATTTTTTGTCCCTGTCCAACGCCGATTCCTAAATCATCTCCTCCTTTTGTCACAGGAATAATTTGAGTTCCAATCTGTATCTCTTCACTAGAAATATCTTTTCCATATACCACACCTTTTTCTTTTGTAATGGATGGCAAAGATTGGATAGGCTCTGTAACACGTGGACGTAGTGTTTTTTGTAACATCTGTTCTTTTAGTAGTTTCTCAGCTGTAGTTTTATTCAAAACTCGTACTGATCCAGTATTTTCACAGGATGTTTCATCTTTATGTTTAAATTCAGAACCACACATCTGTTTTTCTTTATACTGCGTAGATGAGCTTAATTTAGAATTATATTCTTCTGTTACTTTTTCTACTTGTTGTTGGTCCCCAGATACAAGCAGTACATTTGGCAACGCTTGATAGAAACAATACCCTGCCCCTATTATTAATAAAATACTACAAAAAAATAAAAACTTTTTCATCAATCAAAATTCCTCCGTCTTATTAGTGTTTTGCGACTTCACATGTTTGAGGAAAATATGTGAAGTCGCAAAAAAATAAAAATTATATCGTATATATAATTTTTATTTTTTCTTTAAAGGATATTTTGAATTATAAATAGCATTTCTTAATAAATACTGATTATCTATCTTAATTTTTTCTTAAGAAAGCTGAAAGTTATTATAGGGTTCTCTCCACATGTCTATCAAACTAACAGAAAAGGTTGCCCCAAAACGATAAAAATGAACTTCGGTGCTGTAAAAAACACAAAATTATCGTTTAGGGGGTACTTTAAAATCTTAACTTGATAGAGAGGTGGTGCTACCCCATGCCCATCAACTTAAGAATTCAGAATTACCCCATAACGAAAATTATTTGCATGACGTTATATTTAGAGTAATTATCTTGATTATTTTTAACATCCCCTTAATTCTTAAACTGATGTATTGGGAGACCACTCCATATACATCAGTTTTTAAAAATTAAATACTTTATTTACCAAGTTAATATAAATTGCCTCCGCATAAGAGACAGTAGAATTTCTAAATCTTTATTTTAATATTAATTAATTCAAGCGTATTCCTTCGAATGCATTTATTACCAAGTCATGCACATAGGAATCATCCAACTTTTCACCGGTTACTAGCAACCGATAAAAAATTGGTCCGTAAATGAGATCGATACTTAAGTCAACATCGAGATTTTCTTTTAATTCGCCTCTTTTAATTCCCTTCTCCAGGAGTTGCTTTGCTTGCAGGCGACGTGGCTGGAAATATCGAGTACGATATTCTTCTGCCAGCTTTGAGTCAAATTGTCCTTCCCCAACTAACTCAGTAATAATAGTCCCTTCCCGACTTATCAAAAATTTGGTTAAACTTGTAGCATGAATTAAAATATCATTCAATGCTGAGCCTGTGTCAGGTATAGGCAATCTAGCTGCGGCAGCAAAAAGAAAACCATCCATTACTACAGCAGCCTTATTAGGCCACCATTTATAAATCGTAGCTTTACTAACTTTAGCATGGTCTGCAATTTTATCGACTGTGACTGCTTTAAAGCCACTTTCCAGTAATAACTCATAAGATGCAGAAAGAATAGCTTTTTGGGTTTCGATATTACGCGGTCTACCTCTTTTACCTTGCACATTAATCATTCCTTTCAAGAACATAAACTATACGTTTAGTATACTTAATATGAACAAATAATAAAATAGCCCATTTACAAAACTGAACGTTTAGTATATATTTTAGTTAATTAATAAACTGAACGTTTAGTTTATTAATTATTAAGGAATCTTGTAATGGCCATGGCTTTATCTAAGTTCCAAAATACACCAAGGTAATTCTGAAATAAAAGTATGGGGGGAAATTGTTATGCCTAATGTTAAAAATAAAGCAAGTGATAAGGAAATTTCATCGGGTTTAATCATTCTTCTGGCAACCGCATGTGGTATCATCGTGGCTAATCTTTATTATGCGCAGCCTTTAATTGGGTTAATTAGTAATGTAATTGGTCTTTCTAATAGTAGTGCCGGATTAATTGTAACGCTAACCCAGATTGGATATGTTGCTGGCTTACTATTTCTTGTACCATTGGGGGATATTGTTGAGAATAAAAAATTGATAATTATATTGTTATTACTAAGTGCAGTTGCTCTAACTGCCACAGTTTTTGTAAAGAGCGCAATCATGTTATTAGTAGCTTCATTCTTTATCGGACTGGGTTCGGTCGCAGCGCAAGTGCTCGTACCTTTTGTATCATACCTTTCATCGGAAGATGCACGCGGTCGTGTAGTTGGTAATGTTATGAGTGGCCTGTTATTAGGTATTATGCTTGCGCGTCCGATATCTAGTCTAGTAGCTGATATCTGGGGATGGAATGCAATATTTGCTTTATCTGCTACTGTAATCATTGTCTTGGCGTTTGTATTATCGAAGGTACTCCCTACTAGGAAACCAACGGCAAAAACAAATTATACCGCCTTACTTAGTTCAATGTGGCAACTACTACGAACTACTCCAATTTTACGCCGTCGTGCAATTTATCATGCTTGTGTATTTGGGGCTTTCAGCTTATTCTGGACCACTGTTCCATTATTATTGTCTAGTCCTGCTTTTCATTTTTCCCAGACTGTCATAGCATTATATGCACTTGTCGGAATTACAGGTGCAATAGCCGCTCCAATAGGTGGTCGTCTAGCTGATCTTGGCTGGACACGACCCGCCACTGGGATAGCACTCACTGTTGTTATTATTTCTTTATTACTACCACTTATTATTCAAAGTAGTTCCCCCATAGGAATAGCTGTTTTAGTAATTGCTGCAATTCTGTTGGATATGGGAGTATCTGCAAACCTTGTGCTTAGCCAACGTTTAATTTTCTCGTTGAGTCCAGAAATTCGTAGTCGATTAAATGGGCTATTTATGGCTATTTTCTTTTTAGGAGGTGCTGTTGGATCCTTTATTGGAGGATGGGCATATGCCTTAGGAGGATGGAATCTAACATTATGGATAGGAATCGCTTTTCCGACCATAGCCTTGCTTTATTTTGCCACAGAAAAATAGTTCTATAATCAAATTTTAGCAGTCAGTATCCTGACTGCTAAAATTTAAGAGTTCTCTTTTGCTTAAATATAATAAAAAAGTATCCTTATCATTAAGATTCTGCAACATCCCAAATCTATTGTTTAAGTATTTTATTTTTTATTAAATATTACGGTACGTGAAATTTTAAATGTGTCTTTTATTTTTTTACTTTACAGCCTAAAATCTATATAGTATTCTATATAGATTCTATGTTAAAATGTTGATAGAAAATTTGTTTCCATTGTTTATACTCTATTGTACGTAGCGTGAAGGACAAACCTTACGCCCAGTTAACTCGGGCGAGGTTTGTCCTTTTTTTACTTTAAGGAGGAATTTACTATGAATAAAGTCTACAAAATTGGAGCAATTGTTACTACATTATGCGTTGCTTGTATCGCTATCTTTACTTTAACTAAAAATGAATCTGTTAACCCAGAGACTGTAACACTAAACAAAACAATTGTGTCAGCTGCAGAAACAAAAGGATCACCCGAAAATATTAAAGATATTTCAAAAGAAGAATTAAAGCAAAAAATACAATCCCATGAAGAGTTTATTGCGTATTACTATCAACCAACTTGTCATTATTGTAAAAAGGTAGCACCAGATATCAATAGTATGTCAAAAAAGCATGATAGAACCATCTATCGTATTGATATCTCTACGCCGGAAAATCAAAGTGCCTTTCAAGAGTTCGACATTCCTGGTACTCCAGTTGTTGTAGCTTATAACAGAGGGGAAGAAATTGAACGCCTAGAAGGTGCAGTGTCAGCGGCTACATATGACGGATTCTTTGCGAGACGTAATTCGAGCGCTAGTTAAAATAGTGCTTGTTTTTCTTTGTAAAAAGGAGGAATTTACATGCAACAAAACGCCCGTATTTATTCTTTAGACATAATAAGGGGTATAGCCATACTATGTATCCTATTTGCTAATCTACCTACTATGACGGGGCTAGATTCCTTTAATCAAGCAGGTTACTCCGGTACAGATAAAGTGATTCGTTTTTTTATAGATTTGTTTATACAAGCAAAATTCTATACTATTTTTGCGTTCTTATTTGGAGTAGGATTTTATATCTTTATAAAAAACGCGGAAGCAAAAGGCTATTCTATGTATAAGCTGTTTAGCCGTAGATTGTGCATTTTACTACTCTTTGGTTTACTCCACTTTATCTTTCTATGGTATGGAGATATTCTACACGCATATGCCTTAGCTGGTTTTATCCTATTGTTCTTTTATAAGCGATCTACAAAGCTTATTTTTATAGTTGGCTGCATCTCTCTACTTGTTAGCTATACATTACATGCTATTTTATTTATACAAGCAAGTTCTTCTATTTCTGGAGTACCAAGTTACTATCAATATATGTTTACAGGCAACACTACCAATTACACGGTAAATCTATTTACACATTATTCACATCAAGTAAAAGCTCGTCTGTTCTTTTTAATGACCGAGGAATTTCAACAATTACTAATAGGAATTCCGGAATATATAGGCTTATTTTTAATTGGTTTATGGGCTGGTAAGAAAGATATTTTTAAAAAGGTACCGGAATTAATAAAGGAAATTAGATTTATCCAGTGGAGTTCGTTATGCATTTCATGCCTTCTCTCTTGTCCTATTATCTACTATTTTATAAATACGGATGTCTATTATTCTCAGGATATAAAACTATGGATTTTATTTGAAGGGAAAATGCTAGCTATCTTCTATATTTGTACTCTACTTAGAGTTTGTGAGAATAAAAAATATATAGTATGGTTGCATCCTTTTATAAACGTAGGCAAGTATGCTTTAACGAATTACATTAGCCAAAGTATACTAACTCTTGTCATTCTTTCGTTGTACTTTAAAGATGTCTCACAGGTATATTACTGGCAACTATGTATCTTCGGGGTTTTAATTATCTTTGTGCAAATTATATTCAGTAAAATTTGGAGCAAATATTTCCGCTATGGTCCCATTGAATGGATATGGAGACAAGGAATTTACAAAAAATAACCTATCTTTCACCAGTTTTATGCAATTGACTGAAAAAAATGATAAAATATCATATGAAAGAGTAAAGATATATTTGTGATTGTAAAATGATGTTATTAAAATTAAAGTAGTTCAAGTCAGAGGAAGGCACTTTAGGGTGCTTTTTCTTTATATAGTGCATAAGAAGTACCGTCACATCGCTATAAAGCTAAGAAAATACAACTACCCCCAGAACAAGATTTTGTGCTAATTTGTAATAAAAAAGCTCATTTTTTCGGTTTGAGGGTATCTTCTTTTCCTTAGCTTAATGGCAATGTTTCCGTGCCCCATTATAGGCCATCCCGAAAGGAATGGCCTATTTTTTATGAACGAATATCGGGCTTTTTGAAGATTTCAATGAGGCTGGTGAAGCTATCACTGGCATGACCAGTCTTCATACCGCGTCTGAAGACTTCCAAAACAGTTGCTGGCAAAGCGATGTCGATGCCAGATTCTTGGGTAGTATGAACAACATGCTCAACGCTCGCCAAGCCCATTGCTAGTCTGTCCACGTCACCAGGGTGCTCACCCTCGTCGAGACGCGGGGTATAGAACTCTACGAAATTCGACAATGACGACATCATCGCCGAAGCGTATGGTAGGAATTGCTCCGCCGTAATGCCGTTTGCGTTAGCGATTGCAAGAGCATGTAGGTAACTCAGCATTGCCGTCCAGAATATATCCATCTGTATCTGATAGTATAGCATGGCTAATCCGGGGTCCTCGCCCCGGTAATCGGTACTTGTTAACACTTCCAAGGTCTCCCTGTGAGCCTCAAAGACCACTCGCTCACCACTATAGTATGTGTAAGATTCCGATTTACCTATGCCTGACGGTGGAACTTGCACCCCTCCAGTAATATGCCGTGCTCCACGGTCTTCCAACCATTTAGCCGCCTCACGAACTTTTTCCGGGGTATCCGAACTCAAGTTAACGAGCACCTTACCAAATAAATTCTCAGAAGCTGGTTCCAGAATAGAGTACATTACATTGTAATCTGTAAGGCTAAGGATTACCAGCTCGTTAGCAGCTAACGCCTCGTTGACTGTGGACACCCTGATGGCTCCTTTTGCTACAAGCTGGTCTGCTTTACTTGAAGTCCGATTCCACACGGTCACCGAGTACCCGTATTCCAGAAAAACGCCTGCCATCGCCTGACCCATCGGCCCTAATCCTATGACTGTTACTGATTTTCGGTTCCCAACCGTGTTTGTAGTTTCAGAACCATTTTTCTCATTTTGGCTATTACTTTTCAATGAAAAAACCCCTTTCAGATGAAATTAAGTAAATCATAAAGGATTACACTAGTGTCAATGTCAACACAAACAAAAATGGCCCCGGAGCGATTCATCATGCTCGGGACCATGTCTACATTAAACAGTTCTCTTTTTCCTAATCGTTAAAGCGATTTGCCTCTCCAGTAATCTCTTTAATCCATGAAGTGCTTCGATTTGATAATTCACATTACTTAGCTTTTTTTCATACGTTTCCAGCATCTCTTCGCAATATTCATATTCGTCAGGATTTGCCGCTTCGCTCTTGAACAATACTTTAATCTCATCTGCTGTTAATCCAAGCTTCAAGTATAACTGAATTGCTTTGACTCGTTCTATAGCCGATTCGTCGAAATCCCGGTAATCGTTCTCCAACCTATCGGCGTTTAGAAGTCCTTTATTTTCATAATGCCGGATGGATCGTATGCTGACATTGGTCAATCTTGCTAGTTCGCTTATTTTCACTCCTAACAAGCCCCCTTGCATGTTCATAATAAATTGATTATACAACGCTGGTTTTCCATTATTATTTCGCCTGAATGAACTTGAAGCATCTGTAAAATAAGTTTTTCCCAAAAAGTAATTTAAAGCAACTCTAGCATAACAAGCAGTTTACAATGGTGTTTGCAAATTCCCTCCCAAAACTCCCCTTTATTTGTGATACAATTCACCGTTCTAGATTTTAAACTATCCTCCATGATTTATATACACAGTTTATGAACATATTTCTAGCTAAAACGGACGAAAACTTCATCCATATGAGAATATTTTTTGAGGGTTTTTACGAGTATACTGGATTAAGAGGATAAAAGAAAACTGTATGATTTTTAGATCTATCTAGGGGTACAGAAACATCATCATCAAACTAAAAATACAAATACCTCCAAAACGAAAAAAACAAGCCGTTTTCTGTCAAAAATACATGAAATTTTCATCATAGAGTGTTATATAATTCTTAAGTTGATGGGTATGTGGCAGGACCCCACATCCATCAACTTAAGAATTGTATAACACCCCCAAAACGATAAAATTGTACATTTTCATTTGGAGATGTCAATCTTATCGTTTGGAGGTATTTGCTTTTATTAGCTTGATGGTGAGATTTTACTTCTCTATATTCAATAAATTATTAATTTCTCTGATAATACATGACCATTCTTCCATATTGAGGTCAATCATTTTAGAGTGCTCTGCGGATGGGACTTTCACCATTTTCACCTAATCTTCTGAAGCATCTGCCACACGCTTGTAGTTATAACTAATTCCAATTGGCACATTAATGTCGAGTGATCCGTGAATAAGAACTTGTGGAACCTGAAGGGGCAGTAATTGAATTGGAGAAGCCTCCTCATAACGCTTCGGAACCTCTTTCGGTGTCCCGCCTAACAAATCAGTTACAGGATGGTTATTTTCTTTACCGAATTCTGATAGACGTAAATGATGGACATCATCTATTAGTGCAAGATCGTTAACTCCTGCTAAGCTTATCGCTCCCTTAAGAGAAAGCGGTTGATCAGTAGTTCTTAAAACACTATTTTCCGGTAGTTTCTTACGACCCACTAACCATAAAGCCAAATGACCTCCTGCAGAATGCCCAATAGCAATAACCCGCCCTAAATCAAGAAGATTTTCTTCCGCTATTTGTTGTAAATAGTCGGTCGCATTTGCAGCATCAATTAAAGAGCCTGGCCATCCTCCGTCTTCATCGCCAACACGACGAAATTCAATGTTCCAAGTCGCTATACCCCTTGACGCAAAATCTTTTGCTACAGGTTCCATCATATCTAGGCCCCAAATATTTTTCCAAAATCCACCGTGCAGAACAATTGCAACTGGATAAGGCCCCTTTCCTTCTGGGAGACGCAGATCCCCAAACTGCAACTGATTTTTTCCATAAGCAAATCGTTTATTTCGTATACTTATAAGAGCACCTCCGTGTTTTTCTTTATGATTTTTCATCTAGAACCTAAACGTAGTTAGGGTATTCTACAAGAACACCCATCTTTTGGCTGATGTATACAAGCAACAAATTCATATATATGAGCGTCGGTGTTTTTATTAATTAATCCGTCACGATCTAAAAAACTTGCCTTCTTTTTCGCCAAATTGCTCTCTCCTTACCTACAAATTTTCTATCAAAAAATCTGAAGTATAACAACTATTAAGTTCATACTAGCATGAACGACAAATGATACTAGTAACCTATTAGTACGTACATATATTGCTGCAAGTACAAGTCCAATTAGAAAATATCCAAATACAAAAGGAAAATCAAAATGCATGATTGAAAAAAACAATGAACTAACTAATATACAACCAATTTTATTAAATTTACGGCTTAATATATTTATGACCGCGTAACGAAATACAAGTTCCTCAACTAGCGGAGCAAGAATTACAATTGATACAAGAGCAAGAGGAGAAATGGCTACAGATTCAATATTACTTGATGTATTTACTGATTGTGTCGTTAAGTGAAATATACTTTTATCCAACATACTACCCATTGTCTGTGCTAAGAATACTGCAATTATTCCTACTAAAATCCAACCGAATGCTACTTTTGAAAATTTAATCGATAACTTCGAATCTTTCATCGCTTCTTTCTTATATATAAGAAAAATGAATATTAATATGAGTGAAAACCCTATTAGTTCCCAATGAACAAGTAGTTGCTGAATTGCTTGCTGTTGATTCCCCTGAATATCATACCAGCCTGTCTTCGCTAGCAATTGTACTCCTATTATTCCAACAAATTGAGTCATTATAAAATATATGAGTATGATATAACCTGATTTATGTAAATTACTATTATTCATTTTATTATATTCACCTTTCACTTTTAGCGTCTTGTTTATTATATATATTGATTATATGATAATAAACAAATGTTTATGTACTATCAAACGTATTCAGGCTGCTTGCAAATGCTTTAACCCAATCTCTAACGCACCTGTTCCTCCAAAACCCTGATTAAATAAAAGTGGGACATCATACTTCTTTGCGTATTCTTTTGCTACATCAATAGACACATGACCACATGCACCTTTCTGCACTACAATAACATCACATTTTTTTATAACACTACGAAAGGTTTTCTTTACACCACCATGATTTTTTCCATCGTGAAAAATTACCTGACAATCTCTTTTTTTCGCTAACTTCTCTAATGTTCTACCATTTGAACCACCTAAAACTAGAATTGTACTCATTTCCATTCACTCTCCACATCTTTATTTTTTTTATATGTACTTGGTGATACTAATAATACAATTGTACAGATGACAATATTCAGGAATACCACTCCCACTATTAATACAATTGCGAAGACTGGTAACAATAGCATGAAAATAAAACCACTTACAAGCAAGCAGATGAATATAAATCCATTGCTCATGTCTTCATAACCATCTAATCCTGTTACAATATCTAAACTGTGCATCCAAACTGTGATACTATCCCAATTTGTGATCAACAGGTATCCACTACCCACTAATAATGCCCACCCAAACATTGTCCCTAAAAGTCCCGAACCTCTTCCAGAAGAATATCCTGCAAAATAGTTTGCTACGGTTCCAAATAATAATCTCATTCTTTTTACCTCCACATTTATATCATCTCACCAATATATATAAATTTCATTTAACCATAACTTTATTATATTGGAAAATTATGAATATTAAATAAATATTTTTAGGTACTCATTATATTTTTTAATAAGGGTTGTGATTGTTATTCACAACCCTTACCTTTCAGTTAATCCACAGGTACTTCTTCTTGTCCATGTGGTATTTGTTCAATTGGTGTTACAATTTGCGCATACTGATTTACCTGAATTTTAAATTGTCGTGGTTCCAAGAAGTTTACCTGTTGTATTAAAACCTCTATATGAAATGTATCTACTTTTTTCCCACGGTCAATTTTAGTAATACGTGCATTGTAAAACTTATCTCCATTTAGGAAATATCTTTGAACAGCTTCTGTAGCAAGCATACGTTCATTACTTGTCATTTTCATTGGTTCAATACCAAATCCAGCCTTTGTAAACAAATATGGAACATCATAACTACTATTAGAAATTTTTCGTAGTAAATCCTCTACTGTTTTTGTTTTCGCAGTATATTCTTCTTCTTTTGTATCAAATCCCTTTGGTTTATCTCCAAGCATCTCAATTTCATCTTGATTTACTTGTTCTTCCTCTTGGACTTGTGATTTCATTATATAATCATGAATAGTATTATAGGTGGCAACACCTGCCACTAGTACGATAATCCCTAATATGACCAAGTACTTACGAGGCATATTGGATAAAATGTTGATTATTTTCTTCATCTACTCTCACCCTTATCAGTCTATAACATTACGGATTTGCGTCATATGTTGTCCTCTTGCCGTATAGTTTAGACCTGTAATTTGTACACCCTTATTATCACCAATATGAATCATTTTCTGATTCCCTAAATAAATAGATACATGGTTAGGATTTTCATAGAAAATTAAATCTCCTGGTTGTGCACGACCGATATCTGGCACCTGTTTTCCTTGTCCAATTTGAGCACCTGTCCAATCTCCTAGCTGAACACCTATACTGGTTTTAAACACATATTGTGTGAATCCAGAACAATCTGCACTACCTGCAGCTGGATTTCTAGCACCGGATACATAGCTCACTTTCCCTTGTCCAACCCATTTTTTTGCTTCTTCCAATACCTTTTGTCGTTTAGCATTTGCCATTGTAGGAGAACCACCAGATGATAGACCTGGATCATCATTTTTCTTAAAGAATTTCATTGGATCCGTTGGTTGGTCATTAATACGAATTTGGAAGTCTAAATGAACAGCGTATCCACTCATATTAAGGAAACCAGTATCTTTATCGTAGTTAGAACCGCCCATTTCCCCAATTATTTGTCCTTTTGTCACCATAGTTCCAGGTGCAACTGATATTTTACTCAAATGTAAGTAGCGAGATACAATACCATTTCCATGGTCTACATAGACACCTAGACCACCACCGTTTACATTTCCTGTTTGGTTTGTTACAATACCCATTTCCATCGACCATACGGGGTCCCCGGCTTTTCCGGCGGTCATGGCCCCAATATCTACAGCATTATGTTGTTTTCCACCACGAACTGCATCAAATGTATCTGTAATACGACCACTTTTCGTTGGCCATTTCCAACCTTTATCAGAAATCCATTCGCCAGATGCATCTGCCACACACCCTAAATCTTTGTAATACTTCAAAACTTTGGAAACATACGTGTAATCCCCGTAGCACGCTCCAACTTTGGTTCTAAAATTATTTGGATCTTTGCACCCAGCTCTATTTTCATCCGCATGCTCCCTAGAAAACGCAATAGCTGTTTCTTCTGAATAACCACCCCTTGCTAATGCATAGCTAATGAATCCAGGACCATAATTATAACTCTGTAAGGCAAGTGCTATATCTCCATTTGCCTTTCCTAAAACATCTTTAAATTCTTGTACGCCTGCTTCAATAGAAATATTAGGGTCTTTAATACATCCTATACGAGCACTTCCTTTTAGGCCTACACAATATGAACTTAAGTTCCCATGACTCCCTTCCGCTGCTTGCATCGGGTCACTTCCCTCTCCTTGTGATTCCTGCATCATTTGGGCAGCCAAAATACCAACATATTGAGCAACACCATGCTTTTCTGCCATTTCTTTAATTTTAGGAAGGTATCCTGTAACTTTTGCATTAAGGTTAACAGGCTCTCCACCAGGACTTACATTACCTACACACATACCACCAATAAATCCACCAGTAGTAGGAGCAAGATGTCCATATAACCCTTCTAACATTCCTGCTGCTAATATCTCACGAGCACGATCTTTTTGACTCTCACTAAATTTTGCAAGTTCCATCGCTTTCTCTAAACCGTGAGAAGATACTGTTACCTTTTTACTTCCGCTTGCATTAATTTCATCTATTTTTTTCTTAAAATCTGTATCTCCTAATATCTTTTTTACATCTGGTCCGGAATAACTTTCAGATTTGGTTTTTTGCATCTCCTTTTTCTTTTTTTCACAAGGACCATTCGGCCCTGCCTCGCATACCTCTTTTTCCGTATATTCTTCATATTGAATATCTAAGAAATATGATATAGCATCGTGCGGATCTTTTCCAGTCAAATCATTATCATACCGCGCCATGTCAAAAGCGACGACCTCTTTCCAGTCTACGTTTAGCGCCATTGAAATTTCCATATACTTTTTCACTTGTTCTTCTGTTTTACTTTCATCATCGGTAAATGGTACAAAAGATGCCAGAATAACACATACAGTAATAATAAGAGCCATAATGAGAGCAACAGGCAATCCTACTGCTCCCACGATAGCTCCGACAATTTTCACTATACCAGCTCTTAGCAGTTTGGCAGCAGCTTTCGCTGCCGCTCTTCCTGCTTTTCCTGCCATTTTTGCCATTTTCCCACTTGCCTGCATCCCCTTTTTCTTAATAAAGTGAGATGTCGCATCTTTTAAAGGGTTGCTTTTCTTCTGGTTATTTGGATCGTTAGGATTTTGACTCATAGACTTGTCACTCCATACTTTCCATTTTCATTATTTCTGCTTCTTCGCTGCGCTAAGCGTGGGTTTGGCGCAAATGGAATCAGGTTTTGTGGGTCATGTTCTGATAAATTCAAATGTGTCTCTGTACGTACAACTTCGTCTTGTGTATGAGTTACTAGGATTTCTTCTCTCGGTTTAATACTGCTATCTTGCACTTCACAAACTCTTTCAATCCTTTGGTTTGCTTGTAATCGCGTATCTCCTTTGCCGAACGGAGAAATACGTGACACTGTACCATCTGTTGTGGTAGCAACCATATAACTACGATCTCTTTCTACCACCATTTGCACATTCTGGTATCCCCCTTGGTCTAAATCAGACATATAGAAGTGACCATTGTCTACCTTATGACTTACTGTAAGTGGCGGTTCACTAAATACTGGTTTCTGTTGTAAAGGTCTTTGATTTTGATTTCCTACTAATTGATTTGGATTAATATTGATAGAACGATTGATACTAATTTTCCCGCCACTAGAATCTTGAATATACGCTGGCGTTGCTTTCATACCATTACGATACTGTGTTAATTGACCGTCTGAAATATTTAAATCTTGATATACCACTTGTCCTGAACGAATGCTACTATCTCCACTACCATAACGAGATACAACTTGTGTCATTCCACTGGAATCTTTCGCTTCAATCCATGATTTATTATTTGTCGTAACAAGACGTACTGCACCTTGAGCAACTGATTGTCTTCCAGTAGCATCTGTTGTTGTTGGTACCATTCCCTGAATCTCTTGAATTTCTTTTGCTTCTGTTTGAACTGCTTTATTATAAGGATTATGTTTACTTACCATACGTGCAGTAGCTTGGTAAGCACCTGCACCACCAATTATACCTGCTGCATAGCTTAATCCTTTTGTCACATTGTAATGGCGTTCTGCTGCATTACCTCCTAATGAAGTATGAACGGCAGCTGCAGTTCCACTCATCACTCTTTGTACTGCATTTCCACCAGCCTGCTGAACAGCACTAGACGCATTAAAGTATGCTTGTGATACATTTTCCATACCTTTTGTATGCACGAGATGTTTGGCACCTTCCATCATACTTACACCAACCATCTTACTTTGCTGTGTCATACGTCCCACTGCTGAAGTTGGAATCGCCATTTTACCAGCACTTTGCGAAATATTTGCTACACTAGCTGATGCATCCGCATACGAGCGCTCAATTTCAGAAACAGACAGATTTCCTGCACGTGCCATACTCGCTTGCGTTTGCGTAGCTGCAAACACAGCTTTATTGATTGCACCACCTGTCGCAACACCGTGTGAACGAACACCTTGAATCGCACTAGAAATTCCAGAACCTACTTGTTGACTCACTGTTCCAAGACTAGCATGACTTTGTAAACCTTTCGTCAATTGCGTAGCAAAGGCATCTTTATTAATATACGATTGTTTATGTAGACTCTTACCACTCGTATCTTTTGCCTGTATGGGCATCGCACCCGCTTGTACCGCTGCTTGCTGAGCGATTGCTTTAAATTCATTACCTTTATCATTTAAATGAGATTGCCAAGCTTCTACTTTTTGCGTTTGAGACATAGTTGGAGACAAGTTCTTCATAAAGTTTGCTTTGTTCTCTGCTGCATATCCTTGTTTAAAGGATTCTGTAGATGCTTGTACTAAATTCTCGACATTACTTACACCTTTTTGTTTCTGGTTTCCATATCCATTTGCTAAACTATGTGTTTTTACACCATTTACCGCTTTTTGAATGCCAGATACACTAGATACACCCATTGCATTTATATTTGGATTGTTTTGTAATTGTTGCGATAGCTGAGAAGCAAAAGCTTCCTTATTAGCATAGCTAGTCCCATCTTTTTGTTGCACAATCCCTGCTTGTTCGGCAGCTTTCTGAGCATGATTTTTAAATCCTTGCACTTTTTGACTCAAGTGTTTGTTCCATGCAGCCTCTTTTTCTTGTTGTGGTACATCTGCAGGTAATTGCTTCATGAATCCAGCCTTATGATCTGCTGTATATGCCTTTTTAAATGCAGCAGTGGACGCACCCACAAGTGAGTCTACTTGTCCCATATTTTGATGGCCACTCTCTAGTGTTTCTCCTTTTACTCCTTCAACTGCTTTCCCAACTTTTCCAAGTGCAAGTTGAGAAGCAAAGGCATCTTTATTTACATAGGACTTATCAAACAGGTTGTTGCCTTGCTTATCTTTCGCATCAACTGACATTGCTCCAGCCTTTGTTGCCGCTTGTTCTGCATGATTTCTAAATCCTTGAACTTTTGAGTTTAAATGGTCATTCCATTTTTTCTCTTTCTCTTCCGCTGACATGTTTTCTGGTAATTGACTCATAAACGCATCTTTATGGTCTGCCTCATATCCTTTTTGGAATGCGTTAGTTGCAGCGTTAACTAAATCTCTAGCGTTTCCATATGGTGTAGCATTTTTCTTCATATTTTGTAAATCTTGTTTTCGCTGATTTTTGAAATGAGACATTTGATCACTATTTGTTTTTGCTACTTTTTTTGCAATCTCTGCATCGGATGCACCAGGGAATGCTTGTTTTAAACGGCTCGCAACTGCAGAATCAGGATTATCCGCTTTCCAATTTTCAAAATCTTTCGTAGCTAAGTCTTGTGCAATATCTTCATCTGTTAACTCTGGATATTGTTCTCCATTTAACCCTTTATACGTATCTAGACCTTTCTTCACACTGGAACCAATATGCTTCCCAGCACTAGTAACTCCTTCAACTCCAGCTGCCAATGTTCTTCCAGCTACTGCACCAGGAACTCCACCTGCTTTACTTCCAGCAAATGTTCCTACTGCCATTCCTTCTGGTCTAAGTCCTGCGCCCATTGCTAATCCTGCGAGTCCACCCGTTGCTTTTCCAACCATGCTTCCAATTTGACCTGCTTTTAACATACGAGCTGCACGAGATGTTGTACCTATATCTGTTCCTAAATTGGCTCCTAACGCATTTTTAGGATTATCAGCATCTTCTTTTTTATCTTCCTCGCCTTCTTTTCTAGCTTTTGTCTTCTCTTTATTACTACGATGGTCATCACGTATTCCTTTAATGATGCCCGCCATACTTGCTAAGGCACCCATTCCAAGCATCGTACCTGCTCTATTTACTGCTCCCACCGTATTTGTACTTAAACCAATGAATCCTTTTACAATTTCGCCTATAGGAATAAACATAGCAAATAAGATTAATTTAATAATGGTATTATCTGATTTGCCTACTAGTACAAAAATCAACCATATAGTAATCGCATGGATACCTTGGATGAGTACTGTACCAACAAATTCACGCATCCAATATAGAGTTTGTTGTTTTTTTTGTGGAAATAGCCACATACCAACCATAACCGGTCCCATTAACATCAAAATATAAAGAGATACCGCTCGCATTAAATAGAAGAAGTTGGCCCAAAGTGATAATCCTACTTCAATCAACATCGCAAAAATTTGAAATAAATAATCATCCTTATTTTTATCCATAGACAATTGAGCAATTGTCTGACCTGGTTTAAAAACATCTAGCGATTGTTCTCCTATTGCTCTTTTAAACTCCGATGCTACCCAAGTATTAATATCAAATATAATGTTATAGAAGAAATCTAAATGCCATATACAAATAGAAACGATCATTAAATCCTTCGCATATTCAATGATATATGTTCGATTTGTTGGATTAATGGCAGCAGCTGAATACTTTGCGCCAGCAATTACAGCACTGACTAAGACTAAAAAAGCTGCAAATTTAAACATGACTGGTAATCCCGTATTTAAAACATTCCCAGCTGTGTCATCTTTAAATAAAAGATTTAATTTTGCACTATCCCCACCAAAAATTAAATCGGGGATAGTATCAATTAATTTATAGATTGGAGAAAGAAAGGTCTTGACCATAGAAACAATTAAGCCACCAACCCATCCTATTATCTTATCAAGCATAATTTCACCTTCCTTTTCAAAGGTACGCTATTATCCTGCGTACCCTTGCACTTTCTTCATGTTATTTAAAAGCTCTTGTAGTACCGCTTCATTCGATTCAATAAACATCATTTCTTTATCTGATGGATCTGTTTGAATCCAAACCGAACTATCTCCTATGCGGAAAATCCCTTCACCTTTCCCTGGATTGTTGAGAATAATGTCAAGCTCCCCAGCAGTTAAGTTAAAGTTCTCTTGGATTTTTTTCTTATCAATCTTATTTTGCTCTAAGAAGAAATAAGAGAATGTAGATTGCAAGATACCACGTGCTTTCACATTTTCTAAAATACGAACAAAGTCCTGACTTGCCCAACACATACCGGCATTTCTTTTACGTGAACGACGTGCTACTTTTTCTAAGAAATTAACAGTTTGTTCATAGTCGATAAACTGCCACATCTCATCCACATATAACACTTTTCGTTTGATAGCGTGTTCTGGACTCTTAATCCAATGCTCCCAAATATAGTTCAGGATAACGTGGAAGGCGATTGGCTTTAAGAAGCCCTCTTCTAAATGACTAATATTAAAGTTAACAACACGTGATTCATTTAACTGTGTTTCTACACCGCGCCCAAAATTACTTTGTCCATCAAATAATGGTTTTGAACCATCACGTAAGAACGGACGAATCGCAGCAATTAACTCTTCTGCTTTTACATCGTCTCCATGGTTTTCCACTATTACATCATAAATTTCTTTTAACTCTGGCTCCGGCTTTCTCACTTGAGACTGAATTAATTGTCCATCTACCTTCTTCACTTCATCCGTATATAAAGATATAGGATGAGAAGTGATACCATGTTTACTGAATACTTCACGAATCGCATCTTCTAACATTGTGCGCTGGAATACATTTAATCCTGGTTGATCAAAATCTTGTCCGCGAATAATAATGTCAAAGAATCCTAGTATTTCATTGATTTTCTCTAAAATAGGCACAAATCTTACATACTTCACGCCATCACGCTCTACGAGTTCTTTCTTGTCATATTGTTCAAGCGCTTCTAGCTCTTCATCTTTATCGGTAATCTGAAGTTCTGTTACTGCAATTGCACAAGGGTTAATAATGATATTACTTTCAGGTGAAATATTTAAGTTAATACCACCTAATCGTTTGGTGATTTTTACGAATTCTCCCTCTGGATCTATGATCATCGCATGTGTATCTGCAAGTGATGTTTCACGAGCTAGTTTCATTTTTAAGAGTAAACTTTTACCGGAACCTGAAATCCCTGTCACACCGATGTTATAGTTTGGTGGACGATAATCTGCGTTACCAAATGAATTTAAAAATTCTACTTGGCCAGTAATTTTGTTCTTTCCTATTGGTATACCACCGTTAAATCTTCCGGATCCTGATACAAAGGGAGCAAATGTACATAGAGCACGTCTATCGATATTTCGATATGTATCTTGCAGAGTATTTAGTGCACCTAGTGGCATAACTGCTTTCAAGCCACTCTTCACACGATTCCAAGTACTCGCTATTTTAAAGTGAGATGCTTGCATTTCATCTTCGATATACTCACATAAAACATCTAATTCTTTCTTTGAGTCAGCATACGCAACCGCCATGGTACTTACCATATAGGAGTCATTCTCATTAAATTGAATTTCATCCATTAAATTGTTTGTATCCTGAATTTTTGCATCTAAATCTTTTTCTTGGTCAATATTTCCACGTGTACGTTGGAAAGAAAGGTTCGAACGTAACATCGTCAGCTGCATATCTAACGATCGCATCGCTTTTGCTTTTGGCTCTTTATGAATATCAATCATGACATCAACCTCTCCAGCTGAAGTTAACATGTTCAGCCAATTGGTCTGCATCATACGAGGGTATCCATCACGTGGAATATAAAATGGACGGAAGAAAGTATTACTTCCCAAAGACTGCTTAATTACCCCATAGTCTTCTGAATCAATTTTCATTCCTTCTGGGGCAATGACATCAAACACAGTTGTTTGATTGTCTAATTGAGGCGGAACTTCTTCTTGTTCGTACCCTTCCTCCTCTAGTTCCAATTCGTCATTCTTTTCAGCTTCTAACTTCTTTTTTTCTTTTTTCTTCTTTCCAAACAATTTCATACTTATGCCACCCCATTATTTGATTTTTCAGCTTTTTCTTCCGCTAGTACTTTCTTCATTAACTCTAGTTTTCTCTCATTTGTGTCACCTGTTGAATACAGAGAGAAGTTCTCATTTTCAATTAAATCTTGGAAACGTGCTTTCACCGCTTTACGACGGTTAAACGCAACGTATAAGAGTTCTATTAATTTATCTTTCGTTAACATTTCTACACTAATTTTTGCTTTCGATAGTAGATTTCGGGAAGCATTATAGCGACGATATAATTCGTTAAACGCTTTATCTACAATCTTTTCTTCCAATTCATCCTCTGTATCAGCTGTAATCGTACTAATATCCACTTTGTATGGATAAATTAAATATCGCTTTTGCTCATATCGAGGCTGCGAACGTTGCCAGTACTCTAAGTTGTCGATAACTTCTTGCCCATAAAGTACTGTCTCTGGTATAAGGTCCTTCGCACCTTTCATTGTTTCTGTCATTTTTCGTACAGGATCTGTTAAATCTACAAACTTACTTTGGATATATACCTTCGTATTAAACTCTAATGTGGTTAACCATGATTCAATTTTGATATCAATCGCTTCTTGTTCCGCATTAGAAAGAAGGTAATAGTTTACTGGGTGTGCCTCAGCAATTAGAACAAACGTATCATCATGATAACGAATCATATGATTTTCAACTTCCTTAATGTCTTCTACAAAAGCACTAAAGAAATCCACATTATCCTCATCAATTTCCTCTGTAGCAGGCGTATTCTTTTTATTTTTCTTTCCATTTTTTTCAGCAGTACGTTTCTCTACCCCGCTCTGGCTTTTCCCCTTTTTCTTAGAACCAAACATCGGTTTTCTATTCATTTTCCGATAAAAGAAAAACCCTACAATGGCTACCAACGCAAAATATATCATTTCTAACATCTATAAATTCTCCTTTACCCATGTAATTGGCTCGTATCCTTTTCTCCACTTGCCTTTTTCAGAACGGCTACGCATTTTGATAAGTAAATATTTATCTAGATACATGTGTTGTTTTTCTTTATAACTAAAAGCAAACGTTATTACAACTACTACTGTTGGTATTGCTAAAATTAAGCAAATAAAAAATGCTACCGCCACATTAAAAGGTGCAAATAGCCGCCATAAGAATGGTACATATAAATAAAGGGATGCTCCGCCACCCAATAGATAAATCAATTGGCGTTTGCTCAGCACACCTAATAGTGTTTTTTGTTCCGAAGTCATATCAACAGGAACGGTTACTTTTCTCATTTGGTTTCCTCCCTTATATAAGAGAAGCTCTCCCCAAATAGAGGAGAGCTTTTACAAACTCTTATGTTAAATTTTTGTAACCCAAGAAGCGATGTCGTATGCTTTGATCATGACAAAGCCTCCAATTGCCGCACAAGCTAAACCAATCATGGCTTGTGTACGGTTTTCAGGGTTTTTACCTTGTGCACCAGATAGTTTAATAGCCGCAAATACAACGCAAGCTGCTACCCAAATTCCCCCAAAACCAATTAGTGTTGTTACAAGGGTATTCATGCTTTTTTGTACAGTATTAGCATCTGCCCCACTTGTGTGCCCTTGAATACTCTTCGAAAAACTATTTTTTGCTAGTAGAAAATCTCCTACCGATGTTGTCATAAGTTTTGCAGACAACCAATTCAACATAATTCCTGCACCTCCGGGTGTTTTTGATCGCAAAACGCAAAAAGACCTCAATACACGCACACGTCCCCTAAGGACATGGCGCATATTGAGGTCTTCTCTTATATGCGAACTGATTAATTTTTTTATTTTATTGTAAAATCTTATTACGTTTATATTATAGCAATACGATTTTTAAAAAACAAGACTTATTTACACCTAAAAAATAAAATTAGACTTTTCGTGTTCCATTTTACTTCATTTCTTTTTATCCTCTTTGTTTGGATCGTACCATACCATGTGAATTTGAAAAATCTCACTGTCTTTAAGGCCCAAAGCTAATTTATCAATACCTAAAACACAAAAAGTCAAAAAATAAAGTGTGATACATATTAGTCATGTGTAATATGTATCACACTTGTAATTCTTGTTCAACAATCACGCCCGTTTGTTTAAGTGTAATTGTTCACAAAGCATTAAAGGAATGCTTTGTCCGTTGTTGAAGAAAGAAAACGCCTGTGTCATTTTTCTTCAGGGGAATAGCCATATGTATTCTTCCTTTCATCATGACGGGTAATTGAGAATCCATTGATAGTCTAAAAAGTTTCTAGCAGTAATAAAGTCCCCTTCTAAAAGACTATGTAGCAATAGACTATTCATATGTCCAGATTTAAACACGTAGTACATTTATGCGTTTCTATACTTTACAGGCGAAATGCAAGTCAAGCGGATCGGAAATGAATTGAGCCTTGGTGTGTTTTTGCTAAAATTTTTAATTGATATGCGGCTTCCAATGTTTTATGCTAATTATGCTCTTTATTGCAAATATTTCACATAAAAGGACGGGTCAACTTGAGAAAATCGAAAAAGCTAATCATTGCCGGAGTTGTAGCAGCAGTACTATTGCCCTTGGTTTATCTTCAATTAGAGACAGGAGCTGTAACAAAGAAAGTAAGCAATGTCATCTATGACAGCAAATATGGTAAGTGCGGGTTTCTTGACAAGGAATGGGACCAGTTAGAAGAAGCTGGGATCACAAGCGCCAGCATAGATGAAATGGTTGCAAATGCTTCGAGTCCTGGGGTTGTGTGTGACGACCTGGAAGACATGCTGTATGACATTCAGAATCCAAAGTTAACGGAAGAAGAGGAAGCCGCTAAAGAAAAAAAATCTGCTAAGTTGGAGGAGGCAGCAAACCAGGCGATTGAGGAAGACAATAGTAGAATCCAAAAAGCAAGAACCTTCATAGATACTGGCCTTAAAGCCATGATTGACCCCGTGTTAGTCGATGATTTCAATATGAAGTATAGGGTTGAGGCGGATGAACATTATGCAGGGAATATTAATGTGTTTGTAGATGCCGAGCAAGAAAGCAAGCAGGTAAAAAAATTGCGAAAAGCCTTTATTCAGAAATTTGGTGACGGAGATGTGGATGCCAATTATCAAATTTTGATTTTAACTGAAGACGAAAGTGTTATTGCAAGGGTTTCATTACCTGAATTATAAAAGGAAGGGGCAGTCTGTTGCCCTTTCTTTTTGTTATTGTCTTTTTAATTGAATCTAAACTAACCTGCCCCGTTTGCTGAACAATTAGGACTTTTCGACTATGCTTCGGTAGAGGTAGTCATAGAAGTTTGCTATAACGGTAATTGTATGGTTAATTGTTTTTTCAGTTCGCTTTGCTTTCTTTTGTTGAAGAGGAGTGACATTTGAACTCTGATAGGGGCTCCTTAACCACCCTACAAAGTCAACTAAATCTTCTAATCTAATAAACTTGTAATCTTTATTTGTTTCTTCTAAGTAGGTATAAAAATGTTTTAAGGAATAACAATATGTTTTTTGAGTATTAGGTCTTTTTCCCGTTTTATCTAAATACTTTATATATTTCATAACTGGCATTACAGGGAATCCTTCTTAATCCAGTAATATATATCTTTTGTTGTTATTCTCTATAAGAACCTCTTGTACCCTCATAACACTTCACCCCTAAAAAATATTAATGCTTGGTCCAAAGACCTCACTACGCCTCCCTCTATTGGATGCGTCCTCCATCTAAAGGATACATATTGGACTATATTTTCAATATCTGTATAACTAATCTAATGTGTATAAGAAAAGAGGATATATGCTCATATATTGAACATAATATCCTCTTCTTAGTTTAGTCTACTTAAACATTCATTTCTTCTTTCAATGAGCGCCATGGTTCTATTTTTATCGATTTTGTACTTTTGTCTCTAAGCGTATACACATGTACATAATATGCTTCTTTTTTCTTTTGCATAATACAAATCAACTCCCCCTACATTCTTTATATTTTTTTAATAACAGAATAATTAAGTATGTAAAAATTACACACTTCATATAGTATCCCCTCTTATCACTTTCAAATCTATTCCCCCTTCCTTCACATCTATTCACATCTATTCATTTAATTTCATTAAATCAAAAAAACAGGTAATCGTCTGTAATCACAATTACCTGTTTTTTATCATTTATATCTACTTTTTATTTCTTAAAATCTTATTAACCTCTTCAACACTTAATTCAGCAGCCTCTGCAACCTTCTCTATAGGTACACCTACTTTAATCATGTTTTGAATTAGTTGTATTTTGGCTTCTTTTGCAGCTTTTTCTTCTGCCGTTTCTATTTCAGATATTCTATCTTTTATTTCTTTTTCTCTAGCCCAATATAAGCGTAAAAATTCCTTATCGCTACTTAAACGCTCCCAATCCTCTATCGCTTTTTTCAAAACTGGATCTTTTTCCATTGCTATCGCCTCCAGGATTGTTGTTAATCTCTCATCCTCATGCGCAGGAAATAATAATAACCAACGCGCTAAAGAATCTTCCCACGGATCCATTCGTTCTCCTTGCCATTCTTGAATCACTTTTGGAATTTCAAGAAAATGCAACTGCATATTTTCCGTAATGATGCGCTTAGATTTTATATTCATCACTGTATTAACATTATGAAACTCTTTCTCTTCTGGAAACAAAATGAAATCTACTATATTAATACAAATGGTTGGTCTTAATTCCGTGTATTTCATCCCTTGAGTCATTTGGGAATAATACATACCTGACCAATAGAACAAAGAGCGCTCTATCATATCTTTTTTGTCTCGAACTTGAATCTCTATATTAATTTTTATACCACTATTTAACGTAGCTCGCAAATCTAAAATAGACAATTTATCATCCTTCTGCTCTCTTGGAAGATGCGGATCATCTAAGTGCAAAGATTTAATTTCTTCATCAATAGATGATTGTAGTACCGCGTTAAGAAACCCAATTAATATATCTTCATTTCCTTCTACTCCAAACAAACGCTTAAAAGCATAATCAACTCGTAAATTTACTAGATTCTTTTTTACATATACACTCATGTTCTCCCTCTACCCTTCTCGTTTTAAAATTGTATTTAAGAGCATAAAAAAAGATAGAATTACAATTCTATCTTTTTCTCCTCTATTCATCTCATCAAATATGGCTACTAGTTACTTACTATATAAGAAATATCCTCTTCACACATATTTGTCGCATTTGCAATTGTCGTGATAGAAACTCTCTCATTATAGAATCGTTGAATGAGTTCCATTCTTTCTTGTTCCCTAGCTTTTTTATCTACGTCCATTAATTGTTGCATAATATCCATATACTTAATACACACCTTTCTTTTATATAAAATCCCCTAGTTAAACTGTTACGTGTTTTGTTAAAAAAAAGTTTTACACTAATACTGCTACTTTGTTGTAAAATGTACGACTTTCTTTTAACGTGTACAACTTTGTTTTAACTTTACAATTACGATTTTTTATATTGTACGAAAAACTGGTTTGAAAGAAGCTTGCATCGCATCATCCAGACCTTTCCCTTGTGCTGGGTTCCATGCCGCAATAATTACGTTATAGCCCTCTTTCTTTAACTCTGTCGCAAAAGCAATTAAGGCAGCCCTTACTTTTTTATTTTCTACTAAGTCAGCATCAAATGCTAAATATACATTTTCTACGCCCATATCTTTTAATACTGGCATAACGATTCTCCATGCATTTACACCCGGAATCGCAAGAAATGTTGTACCTACTTTAGCTATTTCTTCTTTATTTAGTCTTTGAGGAAGTAAATCGGCAATCAAATCCGCCTTCATCGGCCCTTCTGTAATCATTACTGATTTTGTTTTGTGCAGCGTACCAGACTTCCAATGTTTCAAATGTGAGCTTGGTACCGCTACATGTACAGGAAGTGGATTTTCACTCCCTCCCGCACCGGTTCCTTCATTTTTATTTGCTGAAGAGATCCATAAGTATTTTTGACCTTTATGTATCTTTACAACAACTTTTTCTCCGCCGATTAATAATTCTTTATTTTTCCCTATTTCTAGTTTTCCTTCATAGATACAATCACCGTTTTTCGTTATTTTAACAACATTAGGCTGTTGGACTAGTTCGGCTTGTATACCTGTAGGTCCAGATTTCACATGAACAGAGTTCTTCACTTCATCTACACGTACTTGCCAACCAACAATTTGATTATATTGGTTTCGGAATGGAATCATAATTCCTGGAAAACCTGCCATTAAACGAAGAGAAAGTTGTCCTTTCTTCATTTCATAAAAGCCAGGTATTCCCTTCCAACAATCTTTTTTGCCAATTTGTTTAAATAACTTTTCCCAAATAGTTGTGTACGTATTATCATCTTCCAACACAATTTGTTGCTTTAAAAAAGAACGATATTGACGTATCTGTACTTCTTCTTCAGTCATTTTTCTATCTTGCAGTAAATGTATATGGTGATTCTCCTCTAACGGCAAAAATTCGATTAAATTACGATTAAATACATCTAATTCTTTATTACTACGCTTACTATGTCCCTTTACCACATCTACAGCGGGTAATTTGTATTGCTTCTTACCATTTAGATAATGGATGTAACTTGGATTACTTGAATTTTTACCGTATACCCACTTACTTTCCACACGGGTACATGCTACTTTCTCCTGTGAAACATATAGCATACAGTTTCCAATACCATTACAGATTGGGCATGGAACACGATAAAATTCCCACCAACTTCCTCTTGGATGTGCAGTTGTTAAACGAAATTGTCCTTTTTGTATGTTATAATTCATCATTTCCCACTCCTTGTATACTATTTATTATATATGGAACAGCTACTTCCATTAAACTCTTTATACCTCTATTTAGATATTCTCTTTGTTCTCCTAACGGATATATAAAAGAATATGTATCACAAACTAAATAATCGTTTCTATGTTCTTGATCTAGCAAAGCTGATTCTACATATGCTTCAAATGCTCTAGCAAACATCTCATGATTTGTAGACCAATACTTTTTGGTTCTCTTCTTATCTAACTTAATGGCTGTATCAAAGTATACAGACCCTTTCACTAGATAGGATATTTCAACAAGTTTTTCGCCTGTTTTTTTATAATGATATGCAGCTAACATTTGTGCGGTTTTCTCGAATTCTTTTTCAATTTTACGCTCCATACGCGTTTTTGTAGCTCCTGATAAAGTATCAAGCTTCCTAAACAAACTAGCATGATGTGATTCTAAAATGTTTGAAAGATTTCCTTTAAACACATCATAACTATCGATAACACTACCATAGAAATACCACTTTCTACTGTAGGCATTTTCCACGTTGATTACTCTGGCTACTTTTCCTTGTTTACAAGCATCTAACACAGCTTGCATCTTTTCCTTTATAATAGCAGGCAAGATATTCCCAATACTCTTCCCGCTTGATAAGAAAGCAAGACTACCATTTTGAAAATCATGACTACAATCATATAAGAAATGATCCAATGCATGTCCCCATTCATGACACAATGCCCCGACTCCATTATCACGAGTTAAATTAATGACTTTGGTAGAAGGTTCATAATGTGCTAATGCATTGCCGCTTCCTCTTGCACCAATCGCAAGTCCTAAGCGTCCTCCTAACCCTATATACTCAGGTGGAATTCCCAATATACGAGCTAAATCATGCAATGCTTCAGATACATGCCCAATATGCTCTTTTGCATATTGTTCTGTGCAATAATGACCGAATTGCATCCCCTTCAACCCAAACATAGCAACTACGTCTTCAGGTTTAGTAGCAATTTCTACTTCTGGTCCTTTTCTTTGCAAAGTATCTGGCAGTTTCCTACTCCAAGCAGCTGCGGATTTCTTACGAGTCGTAACCTTTTTCGTAAGTAAATCATTCCATGTTAGTTCATGTGATACACGAAGATACGTAGAATTAATACTTTTTGAATTTGTGCAAAGTGATATGAATTTCTTTCCTAATATTAATAACTCCATACCAAGTGCTTCAATAAACTCATCAAAATATTCCTCTACCATTCTTTTAAATGTGAATGTTACATTCTTATTTTTTCTAAATGCAGACCAACCATTGTTCATTTCCATTCCATAAGAGACCACAAGATCTACCCATTGTTCTGAGGTATGTACCGACTGTATATCATGCCATATTCTTCTACATGCTTGAACATATAGTTTCCTTGCAGTCGGTGTATCTACAATTGGCTTCTTATTAATTCTGCCCACTAGCAACTGCTTTAACTTTGCAACACGTGGCGGGACATCATTTTCTTTTTCATGTTCAAAAGAGAATGGAATCAATGTGTTTCGGTCCAATACATTTAGCGCCTCTACTGGAGATTCTTTTTCAATTTCAGCTAAAATTTCTAAAGAAAATGATACTAAAAATGATTCTTTTAAAGCTCGTATCTCTTTCTTTGCTCCCACTAATTTCTCACCTACATCATAACTGTATCGATTACGAACTTGTTTATCTGTTCTCACATCTTGTACCATTATGTCTTCTCCTACCTCTAAACCAAAAAGTTCAAATAAATTCATACTAAAATCCTCCCGAATAAAATAAAAGACAGAAATTCATAGTCATTTTGCACTACGGATTTCTGTCTTTCCCTCTGTCTGTACACTTCCATATAGTTATGTAAATTACTCATTACGAAACACTCACACCTGTTAAAGAGAATAGATCCTCTTTTGTCGGATTTAGTGCTTGTAACCAGCTATCTACCTCTAAGAAGTTTACTTTTTTTAATTGTTCACCTTTTTCCGCACGCTTAACCACCTCTAAACCTCCATGGTGATGCACAATCATTACAAGATCATCTTTCTTGAAAATACAATCTACATCTGCAGAGTTTATGTGGTGGTTACGTAGAATTGGTTTCCATTTCTTAATTGAATAACCTTCTACATCTAAAAAACCACGGATAGCAGTAAAGCGAAAACTCGTCCCTCTAAAACATCTTTCCATTGAACTACCCCCACTTTCACTTCGTTTAGAAGTGAGGGATTCCTAAGTAAAGAGTTCTAACGAACTCTAATTGATTAGGCTAACCCCGCAGTCCTTGCGGTTAGAAGCCTTATCGCTTCATTCTTTAGATTGATACTTGCGTTAATATCCCTATCATGGTGTGTACAACAAGAAGGACAGTCCCATTCACGTAGGTTTAGATTTTTAACGTCTTTATTTTGATATCCACAACAAGAGCATAATTGGCTGGAAGCAAATGTTTTCGATACGACAATGACTTGTTTGCCATACCATTTTGCTTTGTATTCTAACATGGATCGAAATTGTGACCAAGATACCTCACTAATTACTTTTGCTAACTTATGATTCTTTAACATATTCGATACTTGCAAATCCTCTATACCGATAACATCGTGGTTTTTGATGATTTCAGTTGAAATTTTGTCCAAGTAATCTTTTCTAGTATTTGATATGTATTCATGAATTCTAGCTACCTTTACTCGTTGTTTATTCCAGCGAGAAGATCCTTTCATTCTTCTAGAAAGCACACGCTGTGCTTTCGCCAACTTATCTTCTAATGATTGGAAAAACTTCGGATTTTCATAGTGTGTTCCATCTGACAAAATAGCGAAATCTTTTAGTCCTACATCTATTCCAATGTAAGAATCTGTTTTCGGAAGTTCTTGTACTTCTGTTTCAACTAATAGTGACACAAAATATCTACCAGAAGGGTTCCGTCTAACTGTAGCATTGACAATACGCCCCTCTACTTCGCGACTTTTGGCAAATCGAACAAGGCCTAGTTTTGGCAACTTTATTTTGTTCCCTACAACGGCAATGTTTTCATTTGTTTGTTTTGTGGTATAAGATTGTACGTTGTTCTTCTTAGATTTAAAGTGCGGTGCGCTGTTTTGTTTTTTGAAAAAGCGTGTATACGCATCCGCAAGGTTGCGAACAGACGACTGAATCGCAATACTATCCACTTCTTTTAGCCAAACAAATTCTTTCTTCATGGCAGGAAGTTTGGCAGAGCATGTACCATATGTTAAACCTTTCCCAGTTTCTTTATATGCGCGATCCCATAGGGATAGGAAATGATTGAATACAAAGCGAGAACAACCTATCGTTTTGTTAATTAGAATTGCTTGTGCTTGATTTGGATAGATACGAAACTTATAGGCTTTATTAATTATCATTTGATTCACCTCCATTTCGGTATATGACTATTATATACCAAACGTACATTCGATTGATAGTGAAGTAACACTTTATGTATGTCGAACAATTAAGATGGCTTCTTGCCATCCCTTGCTCGAAGCCAATTCATCTCCCACCTACTCACTTCGCGTTCCTTGAGGAAGGAGTCTTCTTGGCTAAAATGATAAAAAAAGGAAATCCCGTACACATCCATTAAAATGAACATGATACAAATAGATTTCCCCTGCTTGTTTTGCTGCTCGCTGTGACAAGTTTGATGGTTTAATGGAAAACTGATAACAATCTCGTTCCCAAAATGCCCCTTCTTTTGTAACTCTCATTCGTAATGCACGTAAACTTGGAATAATATCACCTGGATGTGCAGAACAAAATAAAGATACTTCATAACTGATATGCATAAATAAATCCCCCCTAAATAATAATTTTTGCCCAGTGTAATAATGGGTTCTACTAATCAAACAGACTTGAAAACAACACAAAAAGGGCTTCTTCAAGTCGATTAAAAATGTGCATAGCAAAATAAGCTATATACACTAATCGGCTCAAAGAAGCCCTTTCATAAATGAAACAAGACGCAACTTGCTTCTACAACTCAACCACAACACAATAAGGTGTGGGAATAAACGGAATCAATTAAACAATAAATATACTTCCATATTAATGAATTCATACAAAAATTTCAATAATTTTATGTGTCCTTAAAATATCCAGCTCATTTTTCGAAAAATTCATACGCTTTAACGCTACCTTGGTTTCTTCATCAAATGATATAATTCCCTCCTCAATAATATTTCATTTAATATTGAAATTCTCTAAATCTCGATGTATTATATTTTTGTGTTTTTCTCAGTTCCCTAGCCGAGAATACATCATCACTTCTGAAAGAACCCGTACTCCAACGGGTTCTTTTTTATTCCTCTTCTTGTAAATCCGATTATTTGAATATAAAATTGTAAATAAGCTCTAAAATTTTGAATCGAGGTGAACATCATGAAAAGTTTTGGTATGTTAGTACTCTCTACTGTCTTTTCAGTGCTCCTAGTATATTATAATGTCATCTCCTTTTATAATAAGTTTTCATCAGGAAATACATATTATTGGTTAAACGGTATCCTAGCTGTTGGATTCCTTATATCCTTAATTATCAACATAAAAGATATCATCAAGAAAAACTACAGGACCTCATAATAATAGGAGTTGATACATATGTGGAAAAAGATTAATAATTATAAGTTTCATCTAAAAGATTTGAAATTTATGACTTGGCTATTTCCAATTGTCGGTTTGTTATATGCCTATGAATTCTTTTCTGGGCTAATGTACCACCAGGAGGTTCGTTGGCTTAAGTTAATATGCATGGCGATAATAATTATAGGATTTATGGATATTAGAAAAAGCTTAAAAACAAAGATTATAAAGCGGCTTAAATCACCAAATACTCTTGAACTCATTTTCGAATTATTGTATTATATTTTCGGGTCTTACTTCATAAATCATTATCAAGAGAATCTGCAGGTTTGCAGGTTCTTTTTTGCAAAATTGATGCACCTTTTCGTTCGTTGTGTTCGTTTGTTTTGGTAGATGTTCAATCAAATTGAAACTGTATCCTTTGGTTTAATAAGTCCTAATAAAAACATAATAAAAAAAGAGTGCGATTAAGACATGCACTCTTTCAAAAGACTTTACCAATCTCGACGATCATCATGTTCATGATCGCGATCGCGTTCATGATTACGTCTACGACGACACTCATCACAATCGCAGTCATGTCTACAATGACAGTCGTTAAAATCATTTCTTCTTCGTCTACGGCCGCATCCGCAAAATACTAAATCATCCCAAAATCTATTACAATCTCGAGAATGTCCAAAATTATTATCCCATCCCATAGATATGATTCCCTCCTTTAAAAATAGAATTCATCATATTCTATGATTAAAAGGTAAAAATAGTTTGTTTACTAGTCTATGTTTCAAACTAATAATATTTCAATTTGCAAGTCTATCTCACGTCTTATCTTCCCTTAACAGCAAACAAGACGCCACCCAGATCACGGCAACGCCTACGATAATTGCTATACACTTAATCAAAATCATTTATCCTCACATTATTTATTTCTTTGCTTCCATACCCCATTCTCTTTACGATAAATATTCTTGCCATCCATGAAGTCAGCTGTCTTACCCGGAATGTTATATTTCTTATTCTTTTTCTTAGCCTTCTTCTTCAGCCTTTTCTCTTCTTGAACAGCTTGCAAATCCGCCTTCCATTGTTTCAACAAATCCTTTTCACGTCGCATCGAATTTGTACCCCTCAGATTAAAATGTAAACCAAATAATTAGATTCTACCTATTTATATAGAATCCTTTAATCCAAATGTACATTTTGTCCAATAAAAAAAGAACACTATAAAGTGCCCTAAGCTTCTGAGTATAAAATATACGACAATGCCTTGCCAATTTCTAATGGCGCAACCTAAAAGAGCTTTATAGCGGAATATATATAGCTCTCGGAAAAGGAATAAGTTGGTTGGCATTGATTCGATATTGTATGATGAAAGCCTCCTTATGTGCAAACGAAAGAGAGCACTCCCCCAATAAGTGCTCTCTCTTGAAAAAATATAGGGGGAACATGTTGGAAACCGTTCAGTGTCATTATATGATACTCATTCCCGACTATGCCTAAGTCATGTATTCAAGGGACTTAATGTGTAATTTCTATACAACAAAGAAAAAAGCACCCGAATGGATGCTTAAATTAAACTTATTCATTATCAATATCTCTACTTTCATCATTAACTGATTTCGGGTCTAACATGATTCCTATATCCGGTGGCAAAATTAACTCTATACCAGCTACTGGTTGATTGTCCTCATTAAAATAATACTTCTTTATCTTATTCAACTCTTCATTTTTCTTATTTTCACTCATATTATCCCGCCTTTTATGTATGATATTAAAAACTTTTCTTAATATGTACATTGAGAGAGATAATATACTATTTTTCAACTCTCACAAAACTTATAATAAATATCAAAGTCTGCTCTCGGTATAGACTTCTTGCCCTTTGGTTGATGAGACATCTTTACATAAGATTGAATAACTGATAGTGGCACTGCGAATACTGACTTATCCTTACTAAACTCAATAAGAAAAAAACATATCGCTCCCATCCTCTCCGCTTTCTCCAGGTAATCCAATTGATGCTGCGCAATGTTCTTTAAATCAAAACGTGTATCTTCCTCTGTAGACTTTGCTTCAAATGCTACAGCTCTCCCCTTATATACACCGTCATAGTCTACTGTGCTCTTTGCTTCATAGAATCCATTTAGTACACGGCCGCCTTTGCTCTTTAACACCTTCACAGGAGTCGGACGTTTGTTAATAAGCGCCACTCCCCCTCTTTGATACATTTCATTCGCTAAATTGATAAGCATTTCAAATGCCCTTCCACGGTTACCTTGTCCCAATGTTATTCTTCACTTTCTCTTAAAAGAATTATTTTGTTGAATTTTCTACTACCAATCATTAAAAATATCTTATAATCGTTATATACAAACTTTTTAAGGAGTAGATAGAATGCCAGTTACACTCGAACTTATTCTTTTCATTCTTATAGCAATTAGTGCTGTTGGCTATTTGATAAAAGAATCTCAAAAAACTAAGAAAAGAACCCTTGGAATTTCACTAGAACTTTTAGTTCTTTTCTGGTCAATATGGAGAATATCAACTATCATAATTCAAATTTCAGAATATAATCTCTCGTGAATAAAATTCAATATTCCGTCAATACTGTATATGACATCAGATTTTCTCCTTGTTCCCCCTTGGAGAACCTAGCAGTTAGCTTTTGCTAGCTGCTCTTTATTTGTAAGAAGCACTCAATTAACTGGACTCACATATAATATTCTGAGTTCCTTTCTTTATAAAATAGTCGTTATAAAATGAGGTTCGTCACGAGAGCACTTTATTAAGTGCTCTTTTTTGGTTTTAAAATAAAACAAAATGAAATTTTTATTAAGAAAACTTATTTATACCTTTTAGTTGATTGTTTTCTAATTCAAGTTCACTTATTCTTCTTTGTAGCTTTTTAATTGTGTTTATAGCCATCAAAGATATATCTTTAACTTCTTTTTCGTTTTCTTCATATTCTTCTGTGGTCATTAATTCGGTGTTTAAATTCCTCTCAAATGTAAATGCCATAGTTCTGAAAAAGTTTTATCAACTCTCAATTATTCACCCCCGTTTTCTATTAAAATGAAGTTTTTATATAAAGTTTTCTCAATATCTACACCCTGGAAATGTTTTTCCTCTTATGGTAACATATTGGTAATCCCATAAAATTCTATTGTTCCATTAAAAAGGACCCTTACCCCTTTTCCGGGTCCTTTTTCAACGTTTTCTACTAAAATAGCGTTTTTTATTCAAATTGATGCCCTACTTATTTGGACACATTTACCAGTATTTTTACCAAAAAATTCATGATATGGTTAATTAGTCGAGTACGTCATTACTTGACACATACCCTTAGAACCCCCGTGGATAATCGGGGGGTTCTTTTATTTAGATAACGATTTTATCTTAATTCATTCACTAATCTCATACTTTGACATACAATAATAGTGCCTTTCTGTATAATGTGAGTTCGTCACTTTCGTTATAATTAGGTATAAGGAGCGCTCTCGATTAGCGCTCTTTTTATTTGTTGTTAAATAAGGATTTTGTTTAAATTTCTTTAACCTTATTAATTCCTTTGCATACAGTATTATCACAAGAAATTCAATAAGTGCTCCGGTCTAGTTACCTTGAATTTCTTGCAAACCTTGTGGGAAGAATCCGTTTATAACAAACGGATTCTTTTATTTATCCATCATAAAATAACTATTTTGTTATATTCCTCACACCTTTAAATGAGGCAAGCATATGTTGTAGTATTATGTTTCATCGCTTATAAGGTTCTCCTTTTTTCAAGAGTACATATTTGATATGTACTCTTTTTTTCATGCCCCTTTACGAGTAACCTTTTTTACATTACACATATTACACTCTTTCAAATCGGAGCTTTACCCCTCCGGACTGTTTAGGCACATGGCAGGTGATTTAGTCAATTACCTGCTATTTCCGATTAAAATAACTATTTTGTTCACTTTTTTGATACATTTACGAAACATTCATATGTTATCTTCAGTAAGTTCTTTTCTTTTCATAAAATTGTGTGAGTTATACCGACACAAGAAGCCCTAGATCCCTAAATCTAGGGCTCCTTCGGTTATGGGATTCTTACGTAATAGTAAGGACCATTTTTTTATTCCAATAAGTATTTTGTGAAAAATTAACATATACATAAATTCCTTTAATAATTTCAATTTCTAATCAATCCATGTCTGTGTTATCAAATATTTCAATCACATGTAAAAGTTACGTAAAGATTGCTATGAGTCAATCCTTCCAACCCCAGAAACGTTATATAATGAAATTGCAAACATTAAGTTTGTACCTTTCTGTACGACATAACTCTTTGCTAGGGGGAATCCTAGCTTTTTTTATTTAGTGCCCCTAGCCAATAAATCCGAAGCCCATATTTCTTTCTGATTTCAATAATCCCAACGTTTCTACTGACCCTATGACGCCTACGAGTGCCTTGTTCAATCAAATGAGTTTCTACCCTTTAAATACTTCATAACGCTATGTCTCCTAATCCAAATTCATTATCTCTTCTAAGGTTCTATCAGAAATATACGTGGTGATAATCTGTATCTTTCCGTATTTCTTTTTAGCCATTTCTATAGCTTCGCTCTCGGACTTCGCCTCAAACCAACGAAGCTTCCACTTCTCGTCTTTGTCGTAAAACTCTACTGAGTATGTCATAACGCTATTAAGCTTCAAGAATTTGTTCACGGTACTTGTTGCGGTATAATCAAAACTTCCGACTACATCCTCAAGTGTTAATTGCTTCATGCCCCTAACCCCATTGGACGTGATTTGATTTTATTCTTATCTGCCTTATCCATAATTAATGCGGCGATTTCTTCATGTACTTTCCCTGCTGCAACGCCATTGTGTAATTCTCCTTTTCCAAATCCGATCCAATTCGTGGCATCCCATTTTCCCTCCAGCTGTAATTGATGAATTTCTCTTAACTCCGCAATAACGGCATGACGTCTTCTATCCACTTCGGAAGGACAACTTTAGATTGAATATTATCTAACATAGGTCTTTCACTCCTTATTTACTGAGAGAAAATTCATGGTATAATAGAGGTAGCTAATTTTAGGGAATGTTTTCTCTACAGCGCTCGTTGCCATCGAGCGTTTTTTATTTTTCAATAGCTAACTTTCTGAAAGTTTGTTAAAATTTAGTTACCGATATGTGTAACAACTGGCCTGTGCTTCTGTACGGGCTTTTTTGATGCTTTCACACATCGGAATATCCAGGAATCTCTCAATAAAGTGGAGAATCCTTATTAAATCCCTGAACATTCAGACAAGTAAAGATTTGTCTACTTTCATAAATATGTAAAATCTTTATATAAAAATTTAATGAATTATGTGTTAAACTTATTACATTCCAAGAAGTCCTTTACTTTTAGAATCGACAATTCTTCAGTACCCTTAGTCTTGCCCTGCATCCCCTTGCAGGGCTTTTATCATTTAACTAGAGTGTGATCCTCAACCTTATCTGCGCTGTTATGTACACCCTTTGATCTTAAATCCTTTATAATCCACAAGATTTTCTTACGTTTATATTCATCACACTGCTGTTTATTTGTCATTCCGTGACCATCCTATCTTTTTGTCCCAGACATCTATTCGGTGCACCAAGTATACAAATACACATATTGCTGCTGATACAATTAACATTGATAATGTGCTTTCTTTCATAATTTAAACCGCCTCCCTATCCATTTCTGAAATGATTCCGCGTTTCGTTAGAAGCTCGTTACACATGCTTCCAAGTCTCATTTCTTACAACCTTCCCTATAGTTGAATGTGATGTTCCGAATGTTCTAGCCATTGCTCTAGCTCCATACTTAGAGTGGCCTGGTTTGTATTGTTTTCTTGTCCATTCAATTTGTTCTTCAGTAAAAACAGCTGTATATCAATGCTTTCTCACACTTACGGATAAGGATATGCAATAGTGCATTGTTCTGTATGAAGTACCCTGATGCCTATTTTATCGTATTGACCAGTGAAAGTTACGGCTCTCTTTTTTATTTACTCTTTTTAAACTAGAACCTTTTTATACAACCTTCATAATATATATGGGACAACCTTAAACTCTTTTTTGAGAGGAATGATTAGATATGGCAGATTATTTCTGTAAAGATGGAAAGAAATATTACAAGAAAAAAGATAAATCATGTAACTCTTCAAACTCCAATAACTGTTTCATAGAGACATTTACAATTTTCGGCTCTGAAACTACCCCTACAAGTCTTGAAATTCCACCAGGTTCTACAATTACCCTATTTGAAAATTTTACAACTAATCACAATAAAACTCTAATTCGCTTTAATTTTAGCCCTGTATTTGCTGCGTTTGTTACATTGACTATTAGAACATTTAATTCCACAACTCCACAAACAATTACATTAACACCAGGAGATAGAAAAACTTTCTTATTTGAGGATGTTCAAAGTATTACTTTCTCAAATGCCACTACAGCTAACGCTGAACTTAGTCCATTATTTATCCAACAGACAACATGTATCTGCTGTGGTAATTCAGATTCATATTATTATGAATCTAGTGGAGATAATTATTGATAAATGATTTTAGAGGGCTTCGGCTCTCTTTTTTATTTTCATTCGACAAAATATGACAATATACAAATAACCCGTTTGCTAACATAAGATGAGAAATCTTACATTTTTGATCCTAGGGGGATACATATTATGAACAACAAACTATTAATCGCACTTGCAAGTTGTGCTTTAATCATGGGATTAGCTGCATGCTCATCTAACGGGACAGCAAGTACTTCCAAAGAATCTAAAGCTGAGCAAGAAGCACAAAAGGAAGCTGAGAAAGCGAAGAAAGCTGAAGAAAAAGGGACTGTGAAAAAGGAGAAAGCTGAACAAGAGACGGCTGAAAAGCAACGCAAACAGCAAGAAGAGGCTACAAAAAAGGAACAACCAACAACTACTTCTGGTAACACTATTAAAGGCTTAAAAGACGAACTATCCATTGGTATGCCATTTAAAGATTATCTTGCTAAAAAGAAATCATTAAATGTAGAGAACCCCTTTAGCATTTCACTCGGAAAAGGTAATGTAGGTAGTGTTCTTCAAGCTCAAAATGGAGTATTAGTTGTATGTATTGATGGAGAAAAGATATTCGATTTAAAAACATTTAAAACTGTTGATGAAGCTAAAGAATACGAAAAGAGCTTAAAAGTAAAACAATAGATTCAATTCATATTTCTCAATCACCAATATAACTTAATATGGTAAAATATTATTTGGACGAAAGTCCAAATGCATAGTATTAAAATTAAAGTGGTTCAAGTCGCAGGAAGGCACCTTAGGGTGTCTTTTCTTTATGAATAAGAGATAGATAGGAAAAATAAATTATAGAACAGGGATATAGTCTAAAACTTCTAAACTATCTTTTTATTTCCTTTCGACATAATATAACAATATAAAGATATTTAATTTGTTATTATTAACGTGGCAATCTTACATTTTACATAATTGGAGGAACAAACGTGGGAAAAATATTTAAGTTTGGATGCCTAGGCATTATAGCTTTATTTGTAATCGGAATAATTGCTATGGTTGCTGGTGGTGGAGATTCAACAGAAAAAACTTCAACAGACACTAAAGCGGTATCAAAAGAAGGTGTATCTTCTGATGTAAAAATCTCTGTAGGATCTATGGAAACAGTAGATTCTGTGGGTAATGAATACTCAAAAGAACAAGCACAAGGTGTCTTTAAGATTTTAGAAGTTACACTTACTAATAATCAAAAAGACGCTATCACTGTTGATACTAACAGCTTTAAATTGGTAGATAACAAAGGTCGTGAATTCACATCTTCTGTACAAGGTCAATCATCTTTTGACTTAGCTAACGGTGGAAAAACTGACTTCTTCTTAAAACAATTAAATCCTGGTCTAACACAGACAGGGAAAATTGTATTTGATATACCAAAAGATGCTGAAGGACTTTTCTTAAAAGCTAGTGGCGGTATGACAGGTAAAGAAATTAATTTAAAAGTAGAATAGGAAAAAGGTACTCGAAAGAGTGCCTTTTTTTCTTAACAACTGATATTACTTAATGTAGTAAAATAATGTTTGGACGGGAGTCCAATACATATTATTAAAATTAAAGTGGTTGAAGTCGTAGAAAGGCGTTTTAGGGTGTCTTTTTCATGTAAAAATGGACTCCTAAAACGCCTTAAATTAGTAAACTTCAATATTACTCTTTTTTATTAGTTTACTTTAACTTAATATATTAATATTAGATTAAAAATTTAATATAATTATTTGCTAATTATATTAATTAGATAGAGAGGATACAATATTATGGGTTATAAATTTCGTAGAATTATCCAAGTTTCCCCGGGTGTGAAAATTAACTTTACATACACAGGTATGGAAGGGAACTCCATTCCACCTGAATCAAGAATAACAACTTATGTACCTGGAACTGGAATCTCGTATACACCACGAATAGCTGAGTCAAACAATTATTATATACAACGAGGATATCAAGGACCAAACACTTCCTATCCCACTATGGATGAACAAGATTACAATACGGTAAATGCATTTGAGCCAGTAAAAGAAACCCAAACTTATCTTGTTACTGCTTTTCGTAAAAAGGATAATCAAGTAAACTCCGTAGGTAGAAAACTAATGAAACCACTTTCCATAATTACAGGCGTTTTTGCGGGCCTATTCTTAATTATGATGCTTATTATACCTGCTCTAATCATGGCATTCTTTTCTTTCCTATGCTATAAAAATATAAAAACACCATTTGCAGTTGTATGTCCAGAATGTGATGCTGAGAATCTATTCATTTTTGAAGAAGAGAAGATCGCTTGTCGTAAATGTGAGAGTACTCTTATAATCCCAAAATAAATGGTTCTCAAATTAACGTCTCTTTATTAGTCAAAACAATGTAAATCTAATTATAAACATAAATAGATAAAAAGAGGGATAAGTGAATATCATTATTAAATTTGAAGCGTTTAATCCAACTATAAACGACTTAGCTATCAAACTTGCTATGGTACTGTTTATACCGTTATTCTTAGCATTGATTGTCAAAGTGATACTTATGAAATTTATGAAAGAATCAATTGCTGGCAGATTAGCAAGTCTATCTTTGTTATTCTTTATGTACTATGTATTTAAATTTATTACAGCGTAAAAGGCACCTTTGGGTGTCTTTTTTCTGCATTAAAAATGCCTACCTATTTCCCTAGGTAGACATTTTGTGACCTTGTATTTGCAAACGATCATATTATGACAAAACTCCTTAATCCCCAAACTCTCTGATCGTTCTTCTGCAATACACTTAAAATGGTTCTATGTATACTAGTCTAAAGTACGAGCAGCTGCATAGAACGATCCAGAACCACCATTTCTGTGAGTAACTTTAAGCTTATATTTACCTTTTGAAAGAGTATTGTACGTATTTGTAAAACCCTTTCCTGCTGCTAACGATCCAGAACCAATAACATTACCTTTTGAGTCTTTTAAAGACCAGTCAAGTGTACCTTTAGTATTGTTCGTCATATGAACTCTCATATCCGCTTTTTTTACATGCTCGAACGATACTTCTCTTTCACCATTTATCAGACTGAAATCATCTTTAAGTATTTGGGTACGTTGGACAATTGGTGCTGAATTTTTAGTATTATCTACACCTTCTGTACTTGCTGATGCTGCTCCAATCCCTCCAGTTAATACGATACCAGTTGCTAATGTTCCTACTACTAATTTCTTAAACATAATAAATCCCCCTTAAATATGTTTTATAACTTGCACCTTAAATGTATCACTTTTGTAACCTTTGTAAATATTTTCAATTTATATAAATATTTATTTAATTATTAACAATATTGGAATTACATTTTATCAAGTGGAAAATAGAGGGATTTTAAGGGTTATGTAAAAATGCATAATAAATCAAGCAAATATCATGATATACTCTCAAAGAACTAATACAAAATTTCTTTAGATTGGAAAACTAAAGTCTTATCTACCTAAAAGGAAGGCGCCTTATGGCGTCTTTTCTCTATTCTCAAAAGGACCTGCTCAATTCATTCTTGAAAACATAAGGTAAAGTGAACCCATTAAAATCCATGGAATGAACCCTAGTTTTACCCTCTAATCTAAAGGAGGCACTATTGTTATGGGATATGGTGGTAGTTGTGGCGAAGGCTGCGGTTTCGCTGGAGGTTTCGCTTTATTAGTTGTATTGTTTATTTTATTAATCATTATCGGATGCAGTTGTTTCTGCTAAAAACTATTGGAAAAGGCACCCTTATATGGGCGCCTTTTTGTATATTAAAAACCTACCTATTTCCATAGGCGGGCTAAATATAATTTTGCACAATTGAGTTATAGCAAAATCATTTATATTGAAAGTAATTAAAATTAACTTATTAATCCTAATACCTTAATAATCTCAATTGTTTTATTATCTTTTATTTTGAAATAAAGCCTTTTCCCTATACGTTCACTAATTACAATATTTCCAGAAGCTAATTTACGCAAATGTTGTACAATCAAATCCTCTGTAATTCTTGTTTGCTTACTTAAATCAGAAACTGACAACGATCCATATGTAATCAATTTACAAACAATTGATAAGCGAGTAGAATTCCCTAATAACCCTAAAACTTTTATACTTTCGGTATAGAAACTAAAATCCATATGAAAAGCATGTAACAGATCTTCCAACCTCCTAAAATAAGATGAATATCAACCAAAATATCTTAACATAAAAATAGTAAAAAACACCCTAAAATATACCAATTATTCATTGAGAAAAATAATACTTGAATGGGAGTCCAATACATATTATTAGAATTAAAGTGATTCAAGTCGGAGGAAGGCACCTTTGGGGTGCCTTTTTATTTATGGATTTTTTTAGAAAATATTTGAAATATAATACAGTGGATTATATTATTATGTGTGTATGATTTCTGGTTTTGAAAATTACAAAAATTAATAGGGGGAAACAATAATGAAGTTAGGAAAATTAGCATTAATTGGTGCGTTAACTTTTAGCGGTTTTACTGCAATAGAAATGAGTAAGCCTACCTCACAAGCAGCTGCAGCTTACTCAGATCCACTTAATGATGATTGGGGATTTAAAACCATTGTGGATTTACAAAATTCAGAGGAAAGTACATATCAACCAGGCTGGAAGATTGGGAATTTCATAACTGGTGATACATTTTACTTAACACAGCACTTTGGTAGAGAACATTTTGGTGCGCAAATGAAAATTTTTAAAATCCACACAAATGGTACCCTAGAACGATTCCAAACAATAGAACCAGAATTTATTCCTGGAACAGAAATTTGGCAAACCCCTATCACAGATAGCTATACAAGCGGTACTTATGTCGCTGCAATTAAATATCGTGGTGAATTCACGTATTCAAATCCATTTACAATCAATTAGGGATGTAATAAACTGAAAAAAGGCTCACTTGGGTTTCTTTTCTTCTGTACATTATATCTATTACGTGCTCATTGATTTTTTATGTACGTTTGATATAATTACTGTAGTAGTATTACAGTAATAGCCTGTGTATATAATAAAAGAAGAGATGCGCTAACATCTCTTCTAATAACTGCTACCGTCAGGGTGGTGGTTATATCATTTATTTTTTACGAAACCCACCCTTTTGCTTTGGACGGCGACGAGGAGTGGGTTTTTTGTTATCTTTTTCTAAAATTTGTTTCCTAAAAACATACGCAGAAACTTCACGTACAATGGCTTTCACAAATTCTTTTAGAAGCTCAAACAAAAACTCCATAGGTATATCACCCCCTTTCCTTCCAAATGGAAAGAAGGGATAACCAATCACCCTCACAATATACAGTTAATCCTATTCTATCATACTAGTACAATCTCACCAATATAAAAAAGACCACCATTACTGGCAGTCCTTTTTGGGTAGTTTTAGAAATCAAATTATAACATATTAATATATAAATTATAAATATATTTTTCCAAAAGATACTATAAGTTTTTATAATTCTTGATTTCTAAATTTTCCTATAAGGATTAACAAATAACATTAAAATTATCAATCCACTAGATTATTAGAAAAAACTGGTTATCTTTATAATTATTTAGTAAAATATGGATATGTTTTAAGAGAGTAAAGTTAGTATAGATTAACTAAGTACTGCTAAGAAAATATTTTATTGCATAAAAAAAGGCTCCATTGCTGGAGCACTCAAAATAAACAAACGAATTAAAACAAGAAACAGACAATTTAATTATATAGATAATATATAAATGAATCTATATATGTAAAAGTACATATAAAAACTCTATTTATTGATGCTATAATAGATTTACTCGATGATTGTTATATTTTTTATGGTTTTAAGCAATACAATACCTTCTTAACACCAAGTGTACAAGTAAAAGAAGAGATCTTAATCGATGTCTTCTTTTCTTATATAATAACAACGTAATAAAATTAAGATGGTTCAAATCGGACAAAGGCACCTTTGGGTGTCTTTTCTTTATAAGGGATAATCCTATACAAAGAAAAAAGCCTCAGATATTGAGGCTTTTCATAAAAACTTATTTTATTACCCTTCCTTCGTAGTAACCGCCACCGTCTTCTTTTTTCCATTTAAAATACCACTGTATTTTTCCGTGACAAGTCATTTCAGTATATGTGTTTGCATAATTTCCACCTGGGTTATAAATAGTTTGTGCATATTTACCATTACCAATATAATCAGGACAGGAATACGCCATCGTTAGGCTTTTTGAATTTGTTGTATCTTCAACACTCGCTGACGCAGCCCCAATTCCTCCTGTTAATGCAATACCAGTTGCTAATGCTCCTACTACTAATTTCTTGAACATAATAAATCCCCCTTAATATTTTTTATAACTTGCACCTTAAATGTATCACTTTTCTTGTTTTTGTAAATATTTTGAATTTGTAGAAATATTTATTTGAATCTTATTAATATTGGTAATTTATTTTATCAAATGGAAAATAGAGGGATTTTAATGGGTATGTAAAAATGCATAATAAATGAACCAAATATTATGATATATTCTCAAAGAGCTGATACAAAACTTCTTTAGATTGAAAAACTAAAGTCTTATCTACCCAATTGTGGGGGCGCCTTATGGCGTCTTTTTTTATAAGAACCCCCCAAGCATGCATACACTTGAGGGCTTATCAATTGAAAGGTTGAACTGTTTGAAATTCCTTAAATTAAGAACAAAGCGGGATTATTCCTAAACCAATTAATAGAGCTGCAGCAAACGCTGGAATTGGCACAGGGATCTCGATACTTTCTACAACTAAGAAGTATTGTCCACTTACTACTTTAAAATAAACTAATTGCATTAATTAAAAGGTTTAGTGCCTACTTCTTGGAAATTGATCGTGTAGCACTCTTTCTCGTAATTCACTATGTTTTCCAAAGAAAATAGTGAAAGGCAAGGCGATGAATACATTTACAAAATGACAAAACTGTAAGAATACACGAATGTTTGTAAGAAAGTTCGATGTTTTCCTTTTTCTTTTTTTATTATAGTGAAAAAGAAGGACGAAATATTCTCTTATGTAGGAAAGGAAGATAATAATGATTGATCTATTAAATAAATGGATGTTAGAAAGTACAGGCAATTTCAATATCGTTGTAGGACCTACAGCACTTCTATTTTTGGGTTCAGTAATTGCACTTATTATTATTTACAAAAAAATTGGTAAACCAGATGAAAGAACAAATGCTATTTATTTAAAAATTACTTCTCGTATGTTTACTATTCAAATCCTAATGAATGCTATATTTATTTCTTTAGTTGGTAAAGATATTGAGAATTTCCGTCAAATCTTTATATTATTTGAAGCTTTTGTATTCTTTATTGGAGCTATCTATTCGTTTAAATTATATAGACAGGAATACAAATAATTCACTTGCAAGAAACAATAAAAAAACAGTAGTGTATAAAAAAAATCACTACTGTTTTTTATTATGTATCTTCGAAAGTAAACTTTTGAATATTTGTTTACTTTCAAATCATTAATTTTATTGGTTTCATTGCACTTTACTCGTTTCCTCCAAAATCACTAACGAAAGTATACATTCAAAACATGATAAATAAAGAGATTAAAATAACCGTAATCAAAAATGAAAAAGCTAGATTCATGCTAGCTTTTTTACATAATTCCCGTTAACGGTAGTCAATGTATCTATAAGTCTACAGTTATTCGTTTCTGAAATCGTATGTATCCTCAGGAACATTTAACGTATGTCCATTAATGATTACTGTATCATTGTCTTTCCATACAATCTTTGCCGTATCTTCTCGGTAATTCCAATACACATTCTTTGTCTTGAAATATTCACGATGATTAAATACTAACTCTCCCCTAACAGCAAAACTTGTTGTTGCTCCGCCATTTGTTACATAAGCTTTAAATGTATATGTTCCGTCAGGAGATTGTTTTTCAGCAATCTTTTCACCTATAGGTAGTCGATCCATACTGAAGAATGCCCAATACACTCCGTATACGAACAAACCAGCTATACAAAATAATATAATTAACACTTTTTGTTTGGTTTTCTTAATTTCTTTCTCTGCAAAATTCATGTTTTAGCTCCTATTAATGATTTTTATAGCAAATCACTTCTGTTTGGAGGTAAGGTCAATCTTTGTTTTGTTTTTCTAACAGTTGAATTACCCTATCTAACTTTTGCTCAACTGGATTTTGCTTTTTGCGATTGCTGGTATGTTGAATTATACGTATAATCCCGCCAAACAGTGCACCGATGATTACTAAAATCATAATAACTCCTATGTAATACATAGAGTTTTCTAAAGGCATTATTTAGAACCTCCTTTTCCCCTATTTTACCATTTAAAAGAACTGATATGTTGTTTGATTTTGGTTGTATATTCTATACATGGTTGGTTAACATAACGTCCTATTATCGTTAGCGAAGAAAAAAGTGCTCCCTTAATCTCAGAAGGGATTCGCCTTTTTCTTTTTCTATGACTCTATGCATCTTTTTATACATTCCTATTCTAGAGCGCCTTTTGGCTTCCCTATAGTTCCCGATGTTCCCCTATTTTTTGCATAAAACTTTGTATACTCTTAGCGTATTTTTTTCCAAAATGCTGGCGGTACCCATCTTCAGGTGAAGCGCCTTAGATTATCTTTCCCTTATTTTCAAAAGGACCTGCTCATTTAATCCATAAAAACATAAAGTAATTTGAATCCATTAAAATACATGAGTGACTCCTTATTTTTCTCCTACTCTTTAAAGGAGGAATTATTATGGGCTTTGGTGGTAGCTGCGGTGGTGGCTGTGGCTTTGCAGGAGGATTTGCTTTATTAGTTGTATTATTTATTTTATTAATTATTGTTGGAGCTTCTTGCTTCTGCTAAAAACTATGGGAAAAGACACTCTTATTTGGGTGTCTTTTCTTTTTTCTCAATTTAAGAGCTATAAAGATATGCTATGGTTTTAATAGAAATTCCCTTTTGTGCAATGAGATAAAAATACCCAACAAAAAACCCACCTATTTCCGTAGGTGGGCCTTATCTTTATTACACAATACCAAATTATACTCTCATTTTTTCATAAACTTTATGCAATTATACATATTCATAAAAATTACACCAAATAAATATTACATATAGTAACATATAAATTGTGGATACATTCTATAAAGCAGATTCTTTTGAAAGGCGTAACATATCGATAATTATAAAAGGTGTGGCGTCACTCTAATACTGATCTCAAATCTCTTGTACTTTGTGAACTAACAATCTGGTGTATATTGACGATTCTGTTTTATAGGATGTGTTTACACGTATAACAAAGGGATAATACGGATGGGTTTATACTAAATGAACGTGGTTCAAGTTAGAGGAAGGCACCTTAGGGTGTCTTTTTTTATAGGAGCCCGCCAAATCACCTTCAACAAAAAAATAAGCGCCCCCAAAACGAAAAAGATGAGCTATCTTCTCAAAGTAACTACCTGTAGAGAAAGAAGATTTCCGTTTAGGGGAGACTTTAAAATCTTAGCTTGATAGCGATGTGGTGCTAATCCAATATTAACTTTATACCAAATGAGTATTAGTCCAAATTACATGTGCTATCACACTCGTATCGTTTCTTGTCACATCAATATGGAATTGATCTTTTGCTTTTATATGGCATTTTTGTTTTGCTGCAGTGCTGAAATGTATTTCGTATTTTCCATCAATGTTTACTATCTCTATATCCTTCCACATGGTGTTCTTTTGAAAACCGGTACCGAGTGCTTTTACTGATGCTTCCTTGATGCACCACATGATTGAATAGTTGATGTAACTCTCTTTTGCCCACATTACTTCTTGTTCCGTGAATAATTTTTGCAGTATCTTTTTATTTTTCCATCTTTCAATCTCTGTAATATCTATACCAATCCCTTTAATCATTAAGGGCAACTTTCTTACTTGAACTTGCTGGTTTTGAATTAGCAATGTATACCCCAATTAGTACAAATATCATACCAATTACTTCTTTCCAACTCATGACTGATCCATAGAGCACTACAGAAATTAAAGTCGTCACGATTGGTGTAAGATTTAGATACATACTCGCTTTACTTGCACCGATTTGCTCTACACCTTTGTTAAAAATAATATATCCAACAAGCGTACCGCATACAACCATATAAAACATTTCTAACCAGCTTTGTGCAGACATACTTGGTACTTTGTCCCAGCCACCTTCATATAAGGAAGAGATTGCTAGAAAAACAGAACCCATAACAGTCATAATCGTAGTTGCAAATAAAGGCGAAACATCTTTCATAACAGCTTTACCTACTAAACCATAAATAACGCCACATGCTAAAGCAGCTAAAAATAGTAAATCTCCCACATTAAATGCTAAAGAGAGTAACATATCAAGTGACCCTTTTGTAATAACAATAATCACACCGATTAAAGATAGCGATAAACTGATTCCGACCTTACTGTTCCATTTTTCATTTAAAAAGAGAATAGAACCTAGTGTAACGAAGATTGGCATTGTTGCAATGATTAATGAACCATTGATTGCAGATGTATAGTGTACACCTAAAAAGAAAAGAGCATTATACCCGAAAATACCAGTTAACGCGACTAATAATAATCCTTTCCATCTTTTCTTAATAGATCCCATATCCCATTCTGCTTTAATTGTTAAATACACCATAAGGATGACACCTGCGATACCGAAACGAAGTGTAGCCGCAACTAGAGGTGGAATTTCTGTTACGACATGTTCAGCTGTTGAGAATGAACCACCCCAAAACAAAGGAACTAATAAAAGTAAGAAATAAATTTTGTTTGAATGATTTTGGTTTTGCATCTTTGTACCTCCTATTTCTTAAAAGTGCACATAACATGTTCATGCGTTCAAACTTATAAACATGTTAATTAAAAAAATTAATATCCTGCTTCAATCGCAGATACTAATTCTTTCATATAAATTACAAAATTGCTGGTTGTCAAAGAGTAATATACTTCTTTTCCATGTTTCTTTGGTCTAACCAATTCTGCCTGTTTTAGTATTTTTAAATGATGAGATACTGCAGGTCTAGAAATTGACATTTGCTCTGTTATTTGAGTTACATTTAATCCATCTGTTTTAAGTAAAATCATAATAATTTGCTGCCGATTTACATCGCCCAATGCTTGGAAAATGGGAGTCGCCAAATTAAATTGTTCGAGAATGTTTTCTCTGTTTTTGCATTCGTAATTCTCCATGATTCGCATCCTTTTTAATTAATATATTTATAATGATACCATCAGTTTGAGGTAAATGAGCTAATATTACTGATGGTATCATAACTATCTGTATGTATAAGTATATCATCTTTTACAACGATAGTTAGCAAATATAGGAATTAAAATTCAAAGATTTCTTTAGCCTCTATTAATAAACCAACTACTTTTTGACATTCTTCAATCGAGTGGCTACTTGTAACACCAATACGTAATCGGCCCTTATTTACAGGAACACCTGGAGAAATGAAAGCTGCGGTAAACAATCCTTTTTCCATCAACCATGAAGTGACGCTTGCTGTTTTTTTATCATCTCCAACTAGAACAGGGACAATTTGGCTTACAGTATCTATTGAACTACCCCCACTTTCACTTCGTTTAGAAGTGAGGGATTCCTAAGTAAAGGGTTCTATCGAACTCTAATTGATTAGGCTAACCCCGCAGTCCTTGCGGTTAGAAGCCTTATTGCTTCATTCTTTATATTGATACTTGCGTTAATATCCCTATCATGGTGCGTACGACAAGAAGGACAGTCCCATTCACGTAGGTTTAGATTTTTAACGTCTTTATTTTGATATCCACAACAAGAACATAATTGGCTGGAAGGAAATGTTTTCGATACGACAATGACTTGTTTGCCATACCATTTTGCTTTATATTCCAACTTGGTTCTAAGTTGTGACCATGATACCTCACTAATTGCTTTTGCTAACTTATGATTCTTTAACATATTCGATACTTGCAAATCCTCTATACCGATAACATCGTGGTTTTTGATGATTTCAGTTGAAATTTTGTCCAAGTAATCTTTTCTAGCATTTGATATGTATTCATGAATTCTAGCTACCTTTACTCGTTGTTTATTCCAGCAGGAAGATCCTTTCATTCTTCTAGAAAGAACACGCTGTGCTTTCGTCAACTTATCTTCTAATGATCGGAAAAACTTCGGATTTTTATAGATGGTTCCATCTGACAAAATGGCGAAATCTTTTAGTCCTACATCCATTCCAATGTAAGAACTTGTTTTCGGAAGCTCTTGTACTTCTGTTTCGACTAACAATGAAACAAAGTATCTGTCAGAAGGGTTCCGTCTAACTGTAGCATTTACAATACGCCCCTCTACTTCGCGACTTTTGGCAAATCGAACGAGGCCTAGTTTCGGCAACTTTATTTTGTCCCCTACAACGGCAATGTTTTCATTTGTTTGTTTTGTGGTATAAGATTGTACGTTGTTCTTCTTAGATTTAAAGCGCGGTGCGCTGTTCTGTTTTTTGAAAAAGCGCGTATAAGCATCTGCAAGGTTGCGAACAGACGACTGAATCGCAATACTATCCACTTCTCTTAGCCAAACAGGCTCTTTCTTCATGGCAGGTAGTTTGGCAGAACATATACCATAGGTCAAGCCTTTTCCTGTCCCTTTGTATGCGTGAACCCATAAGGATAGGAAATGATTGAATACAAATCGAGAACACCCAATTGTTTTGTTGATTAGAATTACTTGTGCTTGATTTGGATAGATACGAAACTTATAGGCTTTATTAATCATTATTTGATTCACCTCCATTTCGGTATATGACTATTATACACCAAACATATATTCGATAGGTAGTGGAGTAATACTTTCTATATGTCGAACAATTAAGATGGCTTCCTGCCATCCCTTGTTCGAAGCCAATTCACCTCCCACCTATTCACTGGACTGTGACCCTTCACGCTCCTTGAGGAAGGAGTCTTCTTGGCTAAAATGATAAAATCATGTATGCCTTTAGTGTGGTTTTTTCCGAAATATTGGCGATGCCCTTTATTGATGTCATAAATGCTCCTGAAGCGCATTTATTTAATATGTGATAAGTATTTTTGGGAGGTGACGTATGTCAAAAGGAACGGAATTTGACTTACATGAGACCCTTTATGGAGCTGCATTAGATCCAAGTTTAATCGGTCCCACATTACCATCTATTCCACCATTTACATTACCAACAGGGCCGACGGGTCCCACTGGGACTACAGGAGTAACCGGACCGACTGGAGCAACGGGTCCCACTGGGGCTACAGGAATTACTGGGCCGACGGGTCCCACTGGGGCTACAGGAATTACTGGGCCGACGGGTCCCACTGGGGCTACAGGGGAAACCGGAGCAGGATTTACGCCAGTCTTCGGGTCATTAATCACCGATCCGTCGGCAGGCCATGCAGCTATAATGAACACAAATGTTGATTTTGACATTATAGGGCCTTTTAGTGGTGTTATACCAGATATAACTGACAATTCAATTACCATTAATAGTTCAGGGGTGTATAATATATCCTTTTCAACAGGAATAAGTGCAGGAACTATGAGCGGCGGCGGCGGTTTTGTTGGTTTTCTGCTCACTATAAACGGAATCGCTCAATTCAGTACACAAATACAGTATGCAATAGGAAATACAGGGACTGGAGTACTTGATCAATTATCTAGGACTGACCAATTATTATTAAATCAAGGTGATGTTCTTCGAATACGTATTAATGCTGGTAGTCAAGTTACCTATTTTACTGCTTCATTTGTGGTTACAAAGGTTAATTAATAACAAAGAGAGCCAATCGGCTCTCTTGTTATGTTTGGCATAAATATGTGATGTATATTTATCGTTTTCCGACAGAAGACTCCTTCCTCAAAAGTGTGAAGGTGTGAAACACCAATTTTAGGTGAGAACTGAATGCCGGTTGGCATAAGCCAACATGTTTGCTACCATATACTTGTACAGATTGCTCTTTGCAAACTGAAGATATGAGGTTGGTTGCAGAAAAACGTTGCAACCGTAAAGTCCTCAACGTTCTTTCGCCCCACATTTGCTGAAGTTGCGAAAACCAAGCTAAAGTAGGAAGCGTGGTGAGTCAACGTACAAGATACTTATGTTTTCACCGTAGGGACTACGGACAGGGCCTGCTAAGATAACTATTGGATACATCGGTGTTCGCAGGAATCTCCCACTTCAAACAATCCGTAAGGACATTAAGTGGTGAGTAGTTCAAGTTAAGATGATCTGTTTCCATCTTAATAACAAATAAATTATAAGATATCCATTTTCCTTTCATATTTACCTTAAAACAATCCATTCATAGCTAGCCCACTCTTTTGGTTTTTTATCGTACTTAATACGACCAGTCGTACAGAATGAAGCAATCATCCATTGAATGAGGTTCATCTTGGCATATGGATCAATACAATCGTCTATTTTTTTCAATTGATAGCCTGTGCTATTTTTCTGCCAAATTGTATATAAACGAAAATGTGTTGTCGTAACAAGTCTAGCTTTTGTTGTAACTTGCCATTTTGCAATTTTCGTTAAATCCTCTTTGACTTTTCTATCATACTCTTGTTTTATGACTTTATAACTCTTATCTTTATTAATTAATCCATTAGAAAATGAAAAAGGCATTTGATGCACCTCATAGACAGTTCCTTCTTCATCTCCTAAAATGTTTGATTCTACTAGAAATATATTTTTTAGTTTTAATTGCTCCGTTAATTCTTTTCCGCTCCGATAAAAAGGTTTTTTTATCTTCTGAAGCAGAACAACCTGTACAATTAATCCGATAAGTAACGGATAGGCTAGTATAAACACCATATTAATGAACATATTTGCAATAAGTACCCCTACTAGTGCGAATATCGTGAAATAAATATATGTTTCTCTTTGATGAATGATTCTACTATTCAAGCTAACATACCTCCGTTTTGATAGATAGTGAACGCAACATACACAATTGCTCCTAATAAAATAGAACAAGCCCCTGGAAAGCTTTGTATCAGCTTGATTTCTTTTTTTGGTAGTTTTGCCCCAAATATAGAAGCAGCATGCTCCAATTGGTCTTTAATCGCTCCTACAAACCCTAAAATTTTAATTAATCGATACACACTAGCAATCCAAAAGAATAGCAAATGGAAAGCTGTTAATGTAATGGCGGTAAGCATAGCCGATTCTTCTACTACATTGCTAACATATAAACCTACCACCACAAGCATTTTGGTATCACCAGGTGAAGAAAATTTAAATGTCTCTAGCAATAAACCACACACTAAGGCCATGACTAGTACAATTGCAATCTCTTTCCCTGTTCTTATTCCGGAAAAATACGTGATTCCTATCCCCAATATTAAGAATAGTAGATGCCACATATTCTTTGTTTTTCTATATTTCAAATCAGTAAATACATTTATGAACATATAACTTAGTAATAATCCCACAATATACAGACCCATTTTCTTTACTCCCCTCTTAATTTCATAAAAAATGCTGTGTAAAAAAGGGAACCACTTTTAGAGTAGCCCCCTCTTTTATTTTTATATTTATTTTTTGTTCCAAGAATCAACATCTGCATTACTTGATGCTTTTGTAAATCTTGCCAGGATCGTATCATAACCACCTTGGATTGCCTTCCATACAAATGGGCCAATTACTAATACGATAATGACCGCCAGAGCAATTAACATACCGTTTTCTGATGATAATTGTGAGTCTTCGTTTTTTAACCAACTTTTCATTTTTGCTAACATTTCAATTCGTCTCCTTTATATATCGATTTTAAGAATCTACTAAAATTAGAACTTATCTATTTAAATCTTTTATTACTTATTCCAAGAATTTACGTCTGCATTGCTTGATGCTTTTGTGAATCGAGCTAGAATCGTATCATAACCACCTTGGATTGCTTTCCATACAAACGGGCCAATTACTAATACGATAATCACCGCCAAGGCAATTAACATACCGTTTTCTGATGATAATTGCGAATCCTCATTTTTTAACCAATTTTTCATTTTTGCTAACATGATTGAATCTCCCTTATCCATTTATTTGAGCTATACGTAATAAACATCATTCATCTAAATCTTCTATTACTTGTTCCAAGAATTCACATCTGCATTGCTTGATGCTTTTGTGAATCGTGCCAGGATCGTATCATAACCACCTTGGATTGCTTTCCATACAAACGGGCCAATCACTAATACGATAATGACTGCCAAGGCGATTAACATACCATTTTCTGATGATAATTGTGAGTCTTCATTTTTTAACCAATTCTTCATTTTCGTTAACATATATCTTGCTCCTTTACCTATTCCATTTTTGATAATGTCTTCTATAAGCTTGCAAATCCTTGCATTAAAGATTGAATAACAATCACCATTGGATAAATCACAATACATCCAATAACTGCGACGTTAAATTTATTCATTTCCATTGGCTTATTTTGAATGAGACGGTTATAGTTTTCATGTTTTAACTCGCGCAGCATTTTAATTTGTGCGTCCATAATACGAAGACTCTGTACCTTGTCCGTTTTTTGCGCTTGTTGCAATGCAATCGTAAAGGTATTTACTTCTGGACTATTTAAAGCAGCAGCAAAGTTTCTAAATGGTTGATCCGAACCCGCATACATTTCTAATTCCGCTGTAAGTGTAGATACATACGGTCGAAGATGTCTTCCAGCATATATCTGCGCCTTTTTTACTGCTTCTAATGTTGTATGTGTTTTTAACAACTGCAGCAGTGGAATTAGATACTCTGGTAATTCAAACTTCCTAGTTTCTATCGCCTGCTTGATTCTTCTCTTTAATAGATAATCAGGATAGAAATAAAGCAGTGGTGAAATCAAAACACCCACTTTAAATAAGTAGTAATCATGAAATACCGTACATATCAAGAAAACCGAGGTAAAAATGACGGGATACGCAACCTTCATTTTCAAATATTCTTCTGGTTTCGTATCCAAACCAGCTTCTTCTAATTTCTTCTGGATCTGCTCTTTCTTTTCTTCTGTCAGATACTTATGTGATAACGACTGGAAGGGAGCGAGCATCATTTGATTTAAATTCTTTTTTTCAATTCGTTTTGCATTTTCTACATAGTTTGTAAGTAGGCTACCGCTGTCTTTTTTACTTTGTAGAAAGGTAGAGAATACCCAGTACATGACAACGAATACCACTAAAGCTAAAATCGTAGCCACTTTATTCCCCTCTTTCTGTTGGATTATAATTTGCAATCTTTTCTACACGGATTGCTAAGAAAAATACAATGAACATATTTACCGCTAATGTAATTTTCCCCATCATAGAACCTGCTAAAAATCCATATGCTTCTTTTGACATCAACATAATCACAATCGGCATGGCAATCACGATTAAGCAGTTCTGTACAAACGCACGTTGTGCTTGTGACAAACTAGAACGTAATCTTGCCAGATATAGCTTTTGTTTTTCGAAATCTTCTGCAATATCTAATAAGACTTGTACTGAATTCGCCCCGCCTTCTTGACTACACACTTCCAACATTTCATGGAAGAAAACCAATTCTCTAAAATTAAAAGTTTCATTGAATCCTTTAAATGCACGGTGCATTGTAGTTCCACCTTCTAATAAAAGAGAAACTTTTTCTATTTCTTCTTGAATACTCTCATGCATCATTGGCTTTACTTGTACTAACACGCGTTTAGCGTTATTACTAATTTGAAGCGCATTCGCTACTGCCTTCATATAAATAGAGAGATGGTCAATGACAACCAAGTAGTAACGTTTTTTTCTTCGATAGAGAAGAAATCTTGGAACTAAAAATCCACATAAAGCAGAAATCAGCGTAAAAGGATCTCTTCCAAAGGAAAAGTAGAATATTGCTGCTATACTCATTCCGGAAAGAATCGTATATACCCAGTACATGCTTTTCGTCAATTTCCACTCGTACTTTTGGGCTTCTTGGATAACAGATTGTGGCAGATATATTCGTATGCCTTTAATATTTCTTAATTCCAAGCGCTTTCTTCTTTCTCATTTTCTTGTACAAATTGTGAAAGAGCAGAACCTTTAGATTTCGCAAAAAGTAAAACAAGCAATACTACACTAATAAAGATTAATAATATACATCCATAAGCTAACAAACTATGCATACTGCACCTCCTGTTGTGAAAGGAATGGTGCATAAAGAGCTGGGTTTACAGAAGAAGAACGGAATTTCCTCTCCATTTCGGCTGACATTCTTGCTGTAATTTTATGCTGGCCATGAATCTTTCCTACTCTTTCATTCATTTCATCATGTTCCTCGTATGTCGGAATAAACTGAGAAAGTCGATTAAATTGTATATCGCCTTGATAATCCAATAATTCAATCATCTCTGTAATATAACGATTCCCATCATCTTTCTTTTCGAAAAAGACAATCACATCAAATGTCTGTGAAATTAATTCATATAAATACTGAGCACCAATATTCGCACCACTTTGTAGACACATAAGCATTAAACGTCTTACTGCTTCTTTTGCACTTCTTGCATGGACAGAGGTAGAACCAGAGTGTCCCGTTTGGAAGAAGTTAATCATTTTCAGGGCTTCTCCCCCCCTTGATTCCCCTACAAGTAATCTCTTTAGTCCTTGACGTAAAGCATTTGTTAACAATCTATCAAAATCAATTGCATTTTCTTCAACTTCGGATGCCCTACATTGCATCGGAACAAAATGATACTCTGGAAATATGCGATGTAAATAGAGTTCAGGATTATCTTCCACTACAAGAGTACGTTCATTCTTTGGTATATGAGAAGCAAGGTACTTCATAAACTCCGTTTTCCCTGTTCCTGTTGCTCCAGCAATTAAAATATTCATTTTGGCTTTCACAGCTGCCGCCAAAAAGTCCAACATCTCTTTCGATGCTTGATTTGTAGATAACATACGTTCTTCTGAGGCACGAAGATGATCTGCATTCTTACGAATAGTAATTGTTGTACCAAGTCCAGCAATCTCATCTAAGGCGATATTGATACGAATGTAAGGGAACACGCAGTCGACAGATGGCTTTGCTGTATTAAGTGATTCTGACGTACTGTTTACCATCTTATAAGCTAAGGCTTTTACATCTTCTTCAGCTTCATATCGATACTTGTACTTGCATTCTCCCTCACCAATTTTTTCGTATATAATCTCTTTTACGCCATTGATATAAATATCTGTTACATCTTTATCATCAATCAGAGGTTGAATAATTCCAAATCCCACAATATCGTCACACACCATGTTCAGTAACTGTTCAGAAGGCACTTCTGAAATGACGACTTGATTACTTAATAAAAAACTTTTGATGATTTGCTCTACAGCTGCTTTTTTTTCCTTATTCATAAAAGATTCACTTAAGATATCACGATGTTCTTTAACTAAAAATGCACGAATTTCATCTGTTATATCTTTAATTTGTTGAGCTGTAGTTGTTCCTAACTTTCGAGCTGATTTGGAACGAATCATATAACCAAAATGATATAAATCAACTCGATTTCGCTTTAAGGCGACTTGTTTTCCCTGTAAATAGCCCCACATACTACTCCCTCCCTTTTAATTTCGTAAACCAAAGAGACCCTTTTTCATAGAGGATGTATGCTGGGTTGGAATATCAAGACCAGCTGCTTCCATAATGTGATGGACCTTTGTATTAATTTGCGGGGAACCAAACTGCATCCCCCATTCATAACTTGTACGATCCCTGTCATACGGAATTGTCACCGCAATTTTTTGTGAAGAAAGCTTTTCAATATCTTCTACATAATCCTCATCTCCCATATTTAAAACATGAATCATACGAGGCAATGTTAGCTTTGCTTCTTCTAGTAGTTGTAATTCTCTTTTAATCGCTATTGCACCACGAGGGTTGCCATTTAACACATGAACAACAAGGTCTGATTGGTATAGGATTGGATAACTCAGAACCTCAGATAATTCAGTTGGTACTGATAGAATGATAAAATCGTATTCTGTACCTACAAGTGATTCTATAAATGTAGTTACAAACAGTTCTTTGTTTTGAATCTCTGGGAATTGAGCTAAGTTATAACCTGATGGAAACACCAGAAAATCCATCTTATCATGCAATTTTTGCATCAACCTTGGATTCACTTTTTTCTCTAATAAATCTTGCTTGGTACAAATATACTGTGAGAGATTGTATTCATTTTCTTTTCCCACAAGCTCTAAGATGTTTTTACTATCGTGGCTCAGACCAGTTCCAACTGCAAAGCTTGGTCTTACTTGGTCTGCTTCAACATAAAGCACCTTTTTCCCTAAATGAGCTAATTCATTTGCCATTGCAATACTTAATGTGCTTTTCCCTACATTTTCGTTTGTTGCATAAAAGGCAATGATTCTTCCTTGCCGCTCCATCTTAATAACCCCTTTCTTACTTGGATTCGTTCAGATACTGTGCTACATACTCTTTTACATTTTTAGAAATTGGATTAGTCGAATGCTTCTCTACATAGTCTAAAATGTTCTTTTGATCAGATATTTGTGAGAATCCTTCAGCTGGTTCTAATTCTTTCCCTGTTTGTTCCACCTTTTGCCCAACTGCAACAGGAATGACATCTCCAAGTGTTTTTGCACGATTTAAGTATTGAAGTTGTTCAGGTGAAACAGCCAGTGTGTATAATCGCGTTACTTTCGGCTTTTGTTTTCCTTCTTGTTCCTCTTTTGATTCTTTCTTTTCTAGCACAAATGCATCTTCTGTGTTGCTATCTTTTGCAGCCGTCACGCGTACACGTTGGAACAGACCACCAAAGACAACCTTCTCATTGTCTCCTTCTTTCACAACTTGTTTGAAATACAAGTCCACATACGTATTTGGGATAATACTATTCCCTGAACTTGTTTCCAAATCAACGAGTAACGGGAAAGCAACTTCTCCATCTTTCAAATTTAAAATAGCAGAGTCCGGTAACTCCTCTTTCTTTACTACTTTATTTTTAAAGAGATAACTATTTTCTATAATTGGCTGCCCATCATTTGTCCACTTACCTACAACCTCTTTTTTATTTACACGTAATGCATTTGGGGGAATCGCATCACCAGGTAAAGTTCGTTCCACTAGCATATCTTCTTTAATTTCTGTATGCGCAGGTATATCCTTTGCGGCTACAACAATCTTTGTTGGTTTTACAGCATTTTCTACTGCGAAATGATTGTATCCATAGATACCCGCTACTGTTGCAGCGGCTAGACCTACCGCAACAATCTGCTTCTTTTGAAACTTAGATGGCTTCAATGTTTGTATTCCTCCTTATGTAGCCTTTAAACGCAAAAAAGGACACACCTATGGCATAATGCGCCTTAGGTGTGTCCTTTTAGCTAATCTAAAGTCTATATGAAAATGTTGGATTTGATTTCTTTAATATTACAATTTCAATATTATGATATATAGAGTTATATGTCAATCATTTCTAAAAAAATTATTTTTTTCACCATTCTAAAGCTCTAATTCTAAAAATAAAAAAAGCCTCAAAACGTTGTCATATGAATGTTTTTAAGCCATTAATCAGCTCATAAATATGGTGAAATTAGTCTAACTTAACTGCCTATTTCAGGGTGGTCGGTTGCTATCCTTTCTCTTTCATTTTATGGAGAAAGGAGGTGATCGCATGAAAATACTTTCCATAATAGCAATTGAAATTTTAAAAGTAATTGCTAGGGAAGTTGCTGTATTTTTTGCAGAACGAGTAGGTAAATACCTATCAACGTCTTGGAAGTAAACACAAAAAAAGCGACGAAAAACGAAAAGAACCACCCACAATGCCTGCAAGCGTGTGAAGGGCGGTTCTAAGAAAAAATAAACTTTTTTTAGCAACTAGCCACCTTGCGGTAACAGTTATATAAGGGGAGATGTTGGAGCATCTCGTCTTCTTTAGTTTATGAAAAAACTATTGTTATAATACTTCTACACTTATTATAACATCAACCATTGTACATGTTATGCAGATTTATCCGCGATAGTTGATAAAAAAGACATTATTATTAAAAAGAAATCAATTTTGTTCCTGTTTCAAAATACTTCGCAGGAGCATAACTTGACCCATTTCGATCCTGAAATTCATTTTCAATATATAACGATACAATCACTGCGATTACTCCAAGAAAAATCACTCGTCTCACACGCTGCTTTTTCTTTTTATTCACTCAAATTTCCCCTTTCTATGAAAAAAGGCACACCCCATTAAGGGGTGTGCCTTTGGTTTATCCATTCAGCTACTAGTTTAAGAAGGATTATATACTTTTGTCGATTCAAGTCATTATACAATACTATTTAACTAATTTCTATTCTTCATATAGTACCAATTTGACAAATCAGTAATAATATTTTCCTTTCCAACCCAATTCCAACCTGGTGTTTGCACAGGGAATGGAAGATTCGCAAGCACCCTTCTCTTTTTGAAATCATCGTACGCAACACCTTTAATTTCCACTTCATTTGTCAGGCACAAACTCATTTCATTCACACCTGCTGGGTTTGTTTTAACATTGAACGAATATTTTCCATCTTTCGTTTTTAATGGCGCATACCATTTGCTTTGGCCATCAATAATTTTTTCCTTCCCATCCCAATATAAAGACTTAGTTGGTCTTTTACTATCAAAGACATGTCCTGTTACTTCAGACAAATACATATTTTTAGGTAGGAATTTTGATGTTACGCCATTATTAGAAACACTCTCTAAATCATATGTTGTTTTTAGTCCTTCATCTGCAAATGGATACTGTGCCGTTGCTTTTATAAATACACCTGGATAATTGTTATTCCAATCATTTTTGTATTTTCCGCTTACTTCATAAGAAAAACCATACCCAGCATGGAGCTTAGATGGTGCTAAATTATCAATACTTCCACTTAATGTTTCATAGAACATTTCTCCCACTGTGTCCTCTTTTGACACACGTTCACTTACTGTTTCTACCACGCCTTTTACACTCGTTACTCCGCACATCCCTTTTTCATGAGATGGTGCATAGATAGCTGTTTTAATAGGATTATTTTTGTATGTGGTTTCTTCTATATCTAGACGATTACCAGCAGGGTTAATTTCTGCCTGAATTGTTCCTTTCCCCTTATGTTGCCAGCCAAGATTCAAGGTTTTCTTTTCTCCCTCAGTTAACTTTACCTGTTGTGACGCTACTTGTTGTCCGTTATGCTTCAGCACGACTACTGTTTCAGGATTTGCATATTTCGCTTCTAGCGCATCTAACTTTTTAATTTTATTTTTCTCTTCTTCTAACTTCTGCCTTGCTGTATCTAACCTACTTGCTGCACTATCCAGTCTATTTTCTTCCCAAGAGCAGTCTCTATCGTAATAGTGATGGTTCCCTTCTGCATCTACCTCATGAATTGGATTACGACGGCAATAACTTAAACTAGACTGCGCACTATCTCTATCGGATTCAGAACTATTTACTTCTTGCCGGGACTTATTAATATTATTATTTACCTTTGCTCTATATTGGTCACGTTCCGGTTTAAAATTATCACGTGATACATCTATTCTTGTTTTTATATTCTTTCCTTCCCTTGCTGTTTCTCCTTCGATTCTGTCACTAGAAAAATCAATTTTATATTTAAAGTCATCTTCATCGCCTGGATCTGGGTTAGGTGTCACTTCAGTACCACAGTTACCATCTATGGTGAAATCAACCGTTTTCTCATTTGATTCCCTTTGAACAGCATCAAGGACTTTAATTTTCGCAGTATATCGGCCACACATTTTGGGCTGCCACTTTAGTTCTTCTGACTTAAATTGCCCTGCATCACCTTCATTTGGTTTTTGATTATCTTTTTGCGGAGTTGAACGCAGATAATTTTCTTGATGATACACGGTTTCGCCATCTTTTGTAATATCTAACATCCATTTAACTCGGTTCCGTTCTCCAGCAGCTTTTTGATAAGGGTTTATTGTTGTTCCGTTAGGATCTCGGTCATTGTATCCTTTATTTTTACTTACATATTCAAAACCGTTAAATGTAAATTTTACGGGTATATCTTTTTTCCCACTAGACGCTTTAAAATTTTTTAGTTCAGGCTTACTAGTTCGTACATACCATAAGCTATAATTATTAACCTCACTTACTCCACCAGCTCCCGCATATCCACCAGAAAGATATGCAATATCACGAATCCAATAGAATAACCCATATCTTGAACCTTTTGTATTTACAATTTGATGAGATTTTAAATTTTCTAAAACAAACTCTGAATCCCCCCAATATTTATTAGCGATAACCGCCGAATCGATCCGTTCTTTCTCAGTTATCATCCTATCCCCAACAGTAACCGATGGATTGATATAACCTTCATTAGAAATTCGTACATACGGTTCACTTGAATCGGCATTTTGAACTAAATTTTCCCATGGATTATCCCAATTAAAAGCCCCATTATATACAGCCGGATAATGCAAATCAGATAAATACTTTAAGCGCTCAGCTTCATATCCCTTTCCTGGACGTAAGTATTTCCCCTGCATTTGCAATTGTCCAGATAAAAGATAAGTATCCTCTTTCCCATCGAAGAAGGGAATATCATTATTCTTAGCATCTACCGAAATAGGGAGTGTCAACAGTATTGATGTGCAAGCAAAGAGTATTTTCTTTTTAATTTTCATGAATATTCCTCCTGAATACAAAAAAGGACACACCCGTACCATTGGCTGGTACGTAAGGTGTGTCCTTTACGTCATTTTAAAATCCGTATATTAAACTATATATATTTATTCTAGCAAATTTTATTTTTCTTTACAATTACTTTATTTACTTTCTACTTGAATATACATCATTTTATCAGCAGTTGAATGCCCAATACGAACTTTATGGTTTTGAGTAGTGTAATTATTAATTACTTGAGCATCTACTGTCTCTTGGATTTCTTTATCTAAATTTAATTCAGGATTTATGAAAGTAACCCATTTCTTAGTTAATTCGACTGTTGCTTTATTATTATATAAGAAGACGATTTCAAAATTATTTTTATCTGTTGCATCAACATAGAATTGTGCTCCAATTGAACCTGCTGGTAAATACATATCTTTATCAATAAGTTTAACGTATACTCCAACATCGCTATACTTTAAATTAGTATTATATTTTTGATTGATAGAGCTAACAATACCTTGTCCCTCTTTGGTTACTAGTTTTTGAACAGTAACATTATTGTTAAAAGCTTCTTGATTAAATTCCATATCCTTAGTTACTAAATTTTCATTTAACCCTACTGGCAATTTAATTTCTGGTTTTTCTTCTGGTTTTGTTTCAGGTTTTGTTTTACTTCTGGTTTTTCCTCTGGTTTTACTTCTGGTTTTTGTTTTTCTTTTGTTTTTGGTTTTGGTTTTTCTTCTGGTTTTGTTTCAGGTTTTGGATCTGGTTTTACTTCTGGTTTTTCCTCTGGCTTTGTTTCAGGTTTTGGATCTGGTTTTTCCTCTGGCTTTGTTTCAGGTTTTGGATCTGGTTTTACTTCTGGTTTTTCCTCTGGCTTTGTTTCAGGTTTTGGGTCTGGCTTCACTTCTGGTTTTGTTTCTTTTTCAACTGCATTAATAGAGTTATATAAGAACTGACTATACGCTTCACGTGTTACAAACATTTTTGGAGAATACATATTACCTCCTGTACCAATAGTAACTCCATTTTCCTCTAATGCACTAATTGCACCGTAAGACCAAGAATTTTTATCAACATCTGCAAATTTTGTTGTTTTCGTTGCCTTAAATTTAAAAGCATTTGTAAGTACTTGTGCCATTTGTTCACGAGTTAAAATATCATCTGGACCATACTTCCCATCACCAAAGCCATTCACAAGTCCTGCTTCAGCAAGTGCTAAGATTTCTTTTTCAAATAAATGCCCTTTAATATCAGTAAACGGATTTTTGAAGCTAGCATCTGCATCTGCTGGTTTTACGTACATATAAATCATACGAGCAACTTGCCCACGAGTTACATTATCACCAAAGCCAAAGATATTATTTCCGTACCCTTGCACTACTTTACGGTTTGTTAAATCATAAATTGCTTTTGTAGACCAGTGATTTGCTGGAACATCATTGAATTTTAATGAGTCTGTGTTATCAGCCTTAGCAGTAAATGCTCCTGCTCCTAGTAATGATGTACCCATAATTGTTAATGCTGTTGCTGTTTTTAAAAATTTGTTTGCCATTGTTTGTTCCTCCAAATATATTAGTTTTTTCATAGATTCCTTTATTGTACCGAATTTAAATATAAAATCCACATAATTTAACATGTAAATTTACAAATCTATGTTTTTTTATAACCTATTTCTTTATGGAAAATATCACCACATAGAAATAGGTTTGTAAAATATTTTATATTTTTATTTATAAATATATATTTCTAGTAAAAAACTACACTTTTCAGTATAGTTTTCCCCCTTTTTATACATATTGATATTTTCAACGGAAATAGATTTGTCCCATTCCATCTTTGTTAGCCCATATTGGCGCTTTCACACTATCAATCCCTATCATTTTAAAAATAAAGAAATGATGTTCAGCTTTTATCTTAAAATTTAATGGCTGATTATGATCTACGCGCCCTTTAGTATATTCATATTTCCATCCACCCATATTCTGCTCTTTCAATTTCTTCTCTATATCAGGAATTAGATTTACGTTTTTTCCTTCATATGTGTACTGAAAACCACCTGTTTGTTCTGCTAACTCTACTGTACTAGAAGCAAAATCATGTGCCTTTACTAACTGCATTCCATACAGTACACCTTCTGGTATAAGAGTTATCAATAATAAAGAAAGCGTTAGAAAAAGCGCTGTTGTTACTGTATTTTGCATTTCTTACACACCTACTTTTTCTTATTTATTTTACGTTTCCTCCAGCTTTCTTGTTGTCAGAATCTGCTTCATAAATAAATATGTGTTTGGCGTTACTCTTAATGTTGCCTTTCTTTTCATCAAATTGTTTAGTATAACTAGCAGCTTCCGCCTCTCCTTCAACCGCAATCATTGCAGGTTGCTCTTGTACAGCATGTACAGAAAACTCTCGTTTTGATGCAGGATCCTTAAATGTTGCATTTTGTTTATAAGACTTTTCAAATTCTTTCTTTGCGATATCTGGTTCAATAGCAATTTCTTCTTGTGCCCGTAAAACACCTACTTTTACGGCTTTATCCATTGCTGTACTTCCAGCACGTTCTGATGCAGACTTATTATCTGTGTGTGTTGTATCTCCTATAATCATATCTGTCATTAAGAATAAACAACCAACAAATAATAATATTGAGGCGGCCCCTATAATAAATTTTTGCATCTTTCTTCACCCCTCCTTAATTTTCAAACTTCCGAAATCGAAATCCACTTAAAATGGAACTTTTCTTTTGGTTCAACAATTGGTTTGGTAGCAATAACTCTGCTATTTCCTTCATTATTCCTTCAAGCTCTTTATAATAGTTCCGACTAGATAGTAACGTACTACTATTTAATTGAGATTCAAATACATCCTCTATCTCATATGGTGCTAAAGCAGTTAATACCTTATCTCCAAAACATTCTTCTACTACTTCATGCTTTAAAAGCGCAGGAGAAAACTTATTCCCAATGATTCTCGTTTTCTCTAAAGCTAAGTAAGAAACAAGCTTTCTCTCCTTTTGTGTAAGAGGATGCGCTATCTTTAGCAATTGATGCAGATCTGGTTCTGCTACAAAGAAAATAAAATCTGCCATTTCACATATTTCATGGTATAAATCTTCATCCCAATCGTACCCCGCATCAATAATAGATATAGGCGCTTCTTGGTTAGCCAATAATACCTTAATAAAATGGTCAAAGTCCTGCTTTGTTTTGTTTTTCAGCTCTTGGTCCACTATAGGATTCTTTACGATATAATTTATTCTTCCTTGCTTCCATTTTGGAATTGATAATATATCAGATTCCTTCTGTAGCATCTCCTTATATCGCTGCAACATAAATTCACTACGATAGTTTTCCGGTGCTTCTGTATATCCCTTTAATAAAGGATACGTATATCCATCATCATATAGATTCTCTATATAGTTCACATCAATCTGTAGTTCATTTAAGTAAGCAGCTAAAAGATGTGAAACAAAAGTTGCACCACTTCTTTTATTCATGCTGGCCACAACAATTGTTCTTCTCGGAATAGCAATACCTATTTGTTTTTCATATACCGGCTCAAAAGCCAATTTATATTGTTTTTTTATAATAGGTGCTTTTGGTGTCTCATCTGGAACAGACTTACGCTTTTGCTTTTTTTTAAATAGTTTGTTGGAGTTAGAGGAAGCTTCATTGTTGCCACCTTCCTCTAATTCACTTGATACTTCCTCTTCTTCCTCATCCACAGGAACTTCGGGCAACTTTGTTTGTTGTGGTGCCTGACTTGCGCCTACAATTTCTGCTACATTTTTAATATCCGACTCCTGTAGCAGCTGCGGGATGACTTTATTATCAATATCAATTTTACGAGAATTAAAAATGTCATAGATACCTAGATAAATCAGTTTCGCCAAAAACTCATCATCATTTTCGCGCTCTGTAAATACCACAATACGAATATCTCGATTAAAGCGAATATCTCTTAGTTTCTGTAAGATAATCAATTCACGTTTCTCTTCATGCCCCGCATCAATATTTAATCGTTTGTCATTAATACATAGAATATCGGGCTGTTCTGTATCTAGAATTTCATCTAGATACTTGATATGCATCACATCACTATCAGCTACTTCAAATCCCGCACCAATAAAATCCTCACGTAAATATGCCGTATATACAGTATCGCTAATAGCTAAAACGATTTTTTTCACCATAGTTAACCTCCTACAAAATCTAACGTTGGATTAAGATCATGTTTTCAATTGGAATTTGTGCCTCAAGATGAACCTTCCCAATAATCTCATTCAAAATATACTCAATTTCAACTTGTTCCATTGTACGTGGAGCTCCAAAATCAGAATTTAGCTTTACTCGTATTTCTAATCGATCTTGTATCTCATGTAAAGGTGTACCAAGATAAAGAATGCTGTAGTATAAAACACCAGCTTCAATATTTTGTTGAATCCTATCTTTTGTTTGATGAATAAATGTAACCTCAGCAAGCTCAATAAAAGGATTATCAATTGTTACTTTGCTATTCCAATTTAAATTCCAAATCTCGCAATGTTGTTCCGCATGTACAACAACTCCATTTACAGAAGGCGTAATTGCAAAAAGACGATCTACAGGAACTTTGGTTAACGAGGTAATATTACCTTTCTTTAATTCAAGTCCTTTTTCTAATCGCTCATGTTCAAAAGCATATACAGCACCAGTAAATGCAACTTCGCAAAATACTTGTTCTAGTAATGGACGAATAGCAAACACACTAAATTCCTGTGTTTCATCTGTACGACTGATTTCGTACAATTCATATTCAGATGCATTTGCTAAGGCAAAAGGAATATCTTTTATAAAATTAGAATCAGTATATAGATTCTCAGGAATTTGTGTTTCAGGATGATGTATAAATTCAAGGCATAATTGATACCCTTTTAAAAATGCATTCTTAACAGCTGCAGGGAATAGAGTTTCAAAACGCTTTACATTATTTTTAAACGTTTTTTCTTCAATTTCGTTATTAAATTCTCTTTCTTGTAAGATATTTGCTTTATTCCCTAGTAATAAAAAATAGTGATTAATAATTCGACTAATATTCTCCTCAAATGCTGCATTGTCCTCACAATACTTTGTAAATCGTTCTTTACTCATGTTCACAATTTCGTTCATAGTTTCAAATTCTCCCTTTTTATTGTTATTTATACAAAAAAAAGACACACCGATGGCAGGTTATGTGCCTTCGGTGTGTCCGTTTAGCTAGAAATCAAATCTATTAATTTGTATATTTCTCTTAGTTAATTGTTGTTCACGTACAAGAATAACTCTATGAATTTTAAAAGTCAATAGATTAATTACCTCGTTGGAAACCTATATTTATTCCTTCTTTCTATTTTTCTATGTATTTAATCTAAAAAAATACAAGTAATTAAATATAAATAATCACAAGTATTTTATATAAAAACAACAAGAAATATATATAACTAAACTCAATTATTAATTATAAAGAGATTCAGCAAACACCTTTAAAGCCTTGTATTACATACGTTCCTGGATATTAAGCTAAATTCACTATCGTAATATCCCCATTACATACAAGTTCTACATCATAGAAATCACAAATTAAGAAGTTAAATACCATATTACTCAGAATTCACAAGTTTAGAATAATATTACTAAGATAACCACAAGTATTGAATCGAATTATAAACATGTTGAATCGTAACCAAACATGGCATAAATCGATTATATACTTCCGTAAAAATGCTAATGGATATATTTTCCTAAATAAAAAAGCATGTCTTCAAATTAAAGAACATGCCAAATAACCCTTGTTATTAAGTGATTTTTTAAAAGGGTTGCTATATATAATTTTTTAAAATCACATGAAGTCCGGATAGACACCATTTTGTTTAAAATAAGTTATCATTGCATCGTGTCTTTCTTCTACAGACAAGCTTTTTTCCTTAAAATACATCCAGGTTTCCCTAAACTGTACACGCATAAATGCTGGAATAGAGAATATTTCTTGCTGTTTCATACAACTTTCAACTTGATCTAATGCATAAGTCATTGCGTAAATTAGTAATTCACTTTGTTTTTGTTTTGTTGGTAAATAGATCGCAATATCAACAATCTCTTGTCTAAATGCGGTCATTATATTTTCTTTATCTTTTTTTCGTAAGGCCTGTCCCATGTGTTTTAAACGAGACACCGCTTCTTTTCTGCACTTTGCTACTGGTCTATGTAATTCTTTTTTATCATTCTCAATTACGCAGTTCGAAGAAAATACCACGTTGAATTTCTCAATGATGATTTGTTTTACCTGTTTTCTTACACTTGTAATTCTTGTTTTATTAGATTTCTTCTCTTTAGAATCAATTGCAGTAAATTGCACAATGGGGTTAATAATTTCTATGTAGTGTCTTACTTTCTTTGCATTACGATTTAATCTCTTTTTTAAGAAAGACATCTTTCTTGTAATCTGAAACTCATCAATTTTATGTTTATAATGCTCCATACCCACTTTTCTTGAAAATGTATTGATTAAATCTAACAGGAATATAATTCCTTTATTATCACGAGCCTTTACTAGACTACTCATTATCGTTGTTTGAGTTAGGTGAAATGGAATACGGAAATACGATAACGATGTACCTGTCATATTTACAGTTTCTGCAGTAGTGTGGTTATACAACGCATAATCTACAATTTCATATACAGTACGATTTCCAACAGGTGTTTCTTTTACGAGTCTACGCTCCAAACAAACTTGAAAACCTGTATAAATTGTTGTGTAGGGAATCCCACTTTTCTTAGCAAGATCCATTATTTGAAATTCACGTGGTAGCATTCCTATATCATTGCATTCAAAGTGAAGCAAGATGTAAGTAGCTAAAGCTGAAGATGGTAACTCTTTTCTTTCATTTTCTAGTTTTACGATGTTTAATAGCCCATCAAAAAATTTAACCCCATGAATATTAAGACTTTGTTCAGAAAATTTTAAGTGCGTATTCATAGTTTCCTTTTACTCCTCTCCCAAAAATAAAAAAGACACACCATTGGCAGGTTATGTGCCTTCGGTGTGTCCGTTTAGCAAGAATTTTAATTTTATTTATTCGTATATAACTCTTTTACAATTAATATTCATGTACAAGATTATCTTTATAAAAATTAAATGTCAATACCTCTTCATGTTTAATTTTTATAAAATAATCCCATAATAATTCTAAATAACAATTGGATTTGCACCATAGATAACTTTTATAATTAATAATATGCATTTAAGTTCTTCTCTCTTTCATTTAGATAACCCCCTAGGATAGCCTTAATTTTCAGAAACATAATATGTCTAGAAAGTTACTTACAAAAGATCCGAAGTTTTCACATAAAAATCTTACAATCATTATATACATTCGAATTCACATAAAATTAACATATAATCCTTCATATTAATGTTATGTAAACAGCGAAATTACGTTTTATAAAGCCGACTCACATTAATATATCAACTGACATTAACATGTAATCAAAAACTTAACAGAAAATATCAATGTCATATCGATATTTTCTAAGCAGCAAGTACATACATTCACTCAATATCATTAACATCCTATTAAAAAATATAGATCCGAATTTTCCTCATCTTCATTTAAATAAGTTTTCAATATATTGCTATATAAGAAGTTAATTAAATACAATCGTGTGGTTTTCATACAAAAAACTTAAAATATATATGTTCAATCAAATTTTCAAAACCAAACAATATCAAAAGCGATATTAATGTTATGTAAACAATTTAGGTTTTTTAAAGAGTCAGTCACATTGACATATCAATTAACATTAACATGTCATCGGAATTCACAAGAAAAATGTTAATGTCATATCAATATTTTTAGGTGTTTTGTATGCATGCTACCATTTGATATAATTGTTATCCTTTTAAAGTAATACTTCTTAGTAGAACACATTATAAATAGCTAGAGAACCAGCAACTTGAAACTACAACGAATGAATTACTAAAAAAACATAAAACTTCTAATGAAATACAAAGTTCCATCTATTAATATTTTTAAAAACTATAATGTTAATATTTAATAATTTCGGTTGATATAAAATTGATAATAGATATAGCGAATTTTAAAAATATCAATCTTATGTTAATGATAACGCTATAAGTCTTCTTAACGGTATCATCTAATAGCTGATAGATAGATCAATTTCATACCCTTTATTCACACACAATACGCTAGGATACATATTGTGAAACAAACAACAAATATTGTGGGACTAAAATGATTTTTAGTTAACAAGACATTAACACCTGAACAAATTCATTTCCTTATTGTACTTTATATGTTAATGCTAAATTTCATGTTAATGTCAACAATGAGTTGGAATTGCCTCTAAACGGGAAGACACTACTATAATATGGAACATGTTGTTTGAAATTAGATGAATGATGTCTTTAGGACGTTTAAAAAACACCAGTATTACCGTAACCACATAAAACCATCTCAAATATTCCATGCAGCATGGAGTGGGTATTGAATCTCATAGTTTATTTATGTTGATGACAATCCTATACTCTAACTATATTTGACCTCATAACATACTACTAATTTAGTAATATTATTATCTTTATTTCTAGCAATTATACACTATAATTTAAATCCCCTAGATTAAGTCTACTTTTTTTCCTCAATATCAATGATTATCTCCTTATAACTTGTTTACAAAACAACTATATTTCCTTATCATTAGTATTAAGTAACGTATTTTGTTAATCTCATAGCAACTATCATTGATCTCACTAATGTAAAGGATCGAGATTTTCGTTGATAGCACATTACCATTTATATACTTGAAGTTAATAATAACACTAATAAACCAAGTATATTCTTGCATTTATAGTTAATGTTCTGTCAACAAGAACATGCTAACATGTTAATTTCACATTTCATATGAGTCACTGGATGTACTGGGATTTGTATGAATATCACCACAATACTGCCTAACATGTTAATTTCAGTTCACATGTTAATTTCATATTGGGTGTTCATGCATTGATTTTTAAGGAGGTAGTTACAATGATTGAACAAAAAAACGAATCACAAGACCATCAAATTAACGATGATGATATATTAACTGATAATGTTTTTGAAAAAGCATGGCGAATAACTGAATTCTCTAAACTAGTTGGACGTCATCATAATACCGTTTATAATTGGTTCAATATTCTAGAGGAAAAAGGACTTCACGAAACGTTAAGAACCCAAAATACCAATGAAAAACTCTATAATACATTAGATCTTGAAATCGCTCTATTTATTAAGCTAAAAAGGGATGAAAAATGGTCTTTAGATGCAATTATTGACCTTTTACCACACCAATTTGATTTAAGACCTGTATCACCAGAGAATCAATCAAATGAGGTATCTACTGAATTAAACCTTCAGGCTACTGCAGAAATCATTGAAAAAATGGTATCTAAACAGTTAGAAGAGAAAATAAAACATATTGAGTCTCGTTATGAAGAGAGAGTAGAGAGTATACTTAAACAATTGCCACAGCCAGAGGATGAAGAAACCATAAAATTGCGTCAACGTCAAGATAGACTGGATAACTTTATTATTGAGCACAGAGCACGACAAGAATTAAGAAAACAAGCAGAAAATCTGTGGAATAGTAAACCTGAAGAGGAACGTACTAGGAAAGCAGGTTGGTTTAAAAAAGAGGAAGATTTGAGTAAAAAGCAACTCTTCATTGAACAGTACATACAAGATAATATTATTGATTATATAAAAACTCTTATGAATGCTGTAGAATAATAAAAAAGTCTGGATGTTTATCCAGACTTTTTTATTATTTTGTAGTACCAAACATCTTATCTGGATCTAGAAAATCTGCTAATTCATTATCTTCATTTATCCCAGAATTTTCATCTTCATCATTGCCCATGTCAATAAAATCTCCAAACGCAAACCCTAAATCTTCATCCTCATCTATACTCTCTATTGTACTAATTTGGGACTTTGTATATTGAATTTGACTTTGTCTTTCCTTAAACTCATTAAATTCTTCTACTAATCCTTTAGATAACCTTGATGGTAATGCATCAGTTTTATAGAACGTATACACGCTTCCTAAGAAATCATTTTTACTTATTAGATATCCATTAAATACAGTACCATTGATAGGTAGATTATTTGAAACTTCTACTTTAGCGTCATCCATAAAGGAATCATCAATGTTTTTTTGCTCATCCAAAATAGCCAACATACCAAAATGATGTACTTTTGATGCTTCAACAGAACCATCATTATTTCTTTTCATTAAATCAATTGGATGGTGGAATGAACTTCCTCTTAATGACTCTTGGAACATCTCTATAATCGCATGACTATTTTCTATTTGGTTCATATTACGAGAAACTTTATTAATTACTAAGCAGCCCGTTTTTTCAAGTAAAATACGTTTAAAGTCTTGAGAGTCCAGTATTACAGAAGTACCAGAACCATTAGCAGCAGTGTTTAACTCATGAATAATCTCACTAATCCGTTGATTTGCATAGTCTCTTGAATTAGCAATACCTTTTTTCTCATTTTCATTTAATTCCTTAAATTCATCATAAAAGTGCTGGTTATCAGCAAATACTACAAATGCTACACCTTTAGATTTGTCATTTGCTAGTTTCCAAATCTCTTGTGAAAATTTATTTACTTGTCGTAGTACATCTGGCCCATCAGCTCGGACAGGAAGTGTCACCACAATTCCCATTTTAATAAAATCTTTACGCTCAATAGCATTTTCAAAGGCTATTCTTGCAAATTTTGCTTGATTTGCTTTAATCTCAGCCATTGGATATTGTTGTGCAACCTTTTGTAACTCTTTCCTAATTATCGGCTTGTTATGAAATGCCGAAAATTCTTCAATAGCCTTAATTATTGTAGAAGTTCCTGTTCCTCCACCTAATCCAGCAAAAAATAGAACAAGTTCATCCGATGGTCTTACACGTTCAGTGATAAAGTCTTTTAATTTTTCTTTTGCTTCTTCATTTGAATCTAGAACTTTAACCGCGCGCTCTGGGTTTTTACCTAATCCACCTAATTTAAGTGAAACCTGATTGCTTTTGGGCACATTTTTTAATTCAGCTAGATCTCCATCATTACTATTTAGTGCTAAGCAGTTATATACTGCTGTCCCATCTGTATGCTTATACTCCGCAAACTTGTCTACCATTCTAGTACCAGCTTGACCAAAACCAACCATCGTCATTTTAACTGCCACTTCATTCTTCAAGAAGTTTTTCGCCATTATTTTATCTCTCCTTATTCACTTTTTTTTCTTTTCCCTAACTCAATAAGTACTTGTTGTCCTCTATAAGTTGAGATTAAAAATTTATATGGATGCATAGTCTTTTCATAAATTAAAGACATTGATGATAATGTACTTACACTTATTTCAGCTGAACGTCTTGATATATTTGTACGTTCAACCTCTAGTGAATAAGATTTTCCTTTTTTTTTCTTTACTCGCCTGTCTATAACTACATTTTCCACTATTTCATTAATGGATATGCCCCTCATGTATTTTGTCTCTTGGAATTGTTTATTTACTACGTTTCCTATGTATAGAAATACACTATATAGTATCTCGTCTTGTTCAAGAATATCAGCAAACATGTTTACTACTTCATCTGTAAACTTAATTGTTTGATATTTTTCACTTAATATTTCGTTCAAGTTGTCCCCCCCTAAAACATTGGTTAATTATTCCTAGAAACATAGTACATCATTATACGCCGTATATCAAGTCATTCTATATAAAACTTATATAGAATGTGTATATATAAGTTTTATATATCATCAAATAGAAACAATCTACATTTCCCATAGCCTCTTCTATGCGACGTATATATAAAGCGTGCATGTGATATGTCAATTTGACACTTCATGTAATTTACATTTTCATAATATTTTTTTACCATTATGATTACATGAAATAAAAATATAAAAAAAGATTTTATTTCATCATCAAAAAAACTATATATCACCTAATTATAATTTCATACACCTTATATATACGACTTACATATACACTGTATATGTAACACTATATATTTCAACAACTAATACCTTCTTAATTGTCAGTTATATATAAACAAAATATAATAAAGTGCATATACAAAGCTTATATATAAGTTTTGTATATACACTTTACATATAAATGATGAAAAACGCCTGCATTTTAATAATTTGCACTACACTCATGTATTTATGTTGATAAATGCTTACATTTTTTACACAGTTCACTTCTTGTTAAATCAGAGATTGTTAATGTTATGTTAATTGTGTTACTGATCCACCTAAATATATGTGTAATGAAAAAAAGACGGTCTATATACGAACCCGATTTCTTATCAATTTCAGTAACTTTTAAAAGCTTATTAAGGATGATTGTTAATTTCATATCCACAAAATCACTAGGTTATTTAGTTAAATACTTTATAGATTAGAATAATTGAAACTTTGCTTAGATCTTTCTAACATTCTTACTCTATCAATTTCATATAAACAAAAAACGGTTCCTCAAGTTTGTTACATAGGTTTACAATTTAGTGAATGAGAATTCTATAGAACTTAGATTAATATACAAAACCTATGAATGTACTTGAAATGTACCGTTGATAAGATAGAAATAACATTAATTTTCCTCTTACTAAATCGCCGTTTCAACACGGGGGAGGGAAACTAAAAACTAAATCCCCAAGATAAACCAGTATTAAAAATAAACATCCAATCAAATAATAAATAAAGAAAATCATCCTTGATTCCCAAAATCCTTTTATAATTTTTGAATAATTGTAATCCATCAAAATTTTAATATCTTAATCGGCTTCGTGTTAGGACGGCATAGTATCACTTTATTAGTAACTTTTTCCTGAGTAACTGTTAGTTACCTAGTAGTACTTCGCCCTAACAATGAGGGGAATCTAATAAACCCCATGAGGCTAATGATTTACTATAGATTTTTAAAGATCATTACCACCACAACTTTGGGGTACAAGAATAGGTATCTCTAGAAAAGAAATTCTCAAATTCATTTTTTCTTATTTTACAATCAATATTTAGATGTAATAGTATATAAAATACTACTGATTTTGTTTAAATTTAATTATAAATAAGAGGTGTATATAGTGCCGCAGAAAGTGTATAAATATAAAAGGGCAGGTACCCAGAAATATTTTCATCTAAAAGAAGCAGACATATTTGTTTTTACAGTTTTATATTACAAAAAAGCTCTTACAACAAGACAAATCACAACGTTATATAGTGCATTTGAGAGAAGAGAATGTTCAGAAGCTAGCATATTCACAAAGCTAGATCGATACTCACAATACGGCGCTATCCTAACTAAAAAGATTGATAAAAGAGAGGATAGTATAACAAAACGAGCTTCATTCTCTTTAAAAGAAAAAGCTATTGAATTCTTACAAAAAATAGGGAAACTTCCACCGAACGTTTCTAAAAAAAGATATTCACGTGTAATTACACTTCATACTTTATGTGCACGTGAAGTTTTTGTACGTACTCTACTAGCTATTACTAAAAAGACATTTAGTAATGAAATATTAAATGAGTTAGATATCCGTTCCTATTACCTAAAGAAAAACATGACAATTCAAGAGACTCAGTTACCTTTGATTCCTGATGAACACATTTCATATCATAATAAAAATATTTATATAGAGATGGATATGTGTAAAGAAACTAACGCTACCTTAGTTGAAAAAGTAGGGAAGTACATAGATTACGCGCAAAAAACTGATAAAAATGTAACGGTTGTTTTTGTTCTTTATGACAAGTCGATGTTCCTTGCGCAAGATGCAGAACCACCATACGTACGTATGAAAAATCTCTTATTTTCTATGCGAGAATATCATGAACATTTAATGAATCTACCAAACCTAAATATGCACATCTGCTCTTTGAAAGAAGCTGGAGATGTTATTTCAGATATCATTCTAGGAATAGATGATAACCAAAACTTTGAACAAGATATTCTTTTGCCTTTATCTCAACGCACAGTAGGAGATGCCGATTGGCGTTATGCATTTGTTGAACAAGTTCAAACATTTACGGAAACAATAGATGGTGGTCTTAGACGAACGTATAGGAGAGATAAAGATGTTATACAAGATTTCTTCTTTATTTTTGGGAATGAAAATGATTACCGAATGATTGCTAGATTAGACGATGTTGTGTTTTCAAGAAGAGAAGGTGATGAAGGGGTACCACTTGTTGTGATCTATCCAAAGCGCAAAAAGGCTAGAGATATACTTTTAATGGACACTTATGACAACGTATTACTGCTATCCCTCCAAAATGAAGGTGTTACTATCGACGCGGATGAACAGATCATGGCGCGTACTGCAAATAACATACACCCGAAAAGACGCAAACTTGTTGAATTATATTAATCGTTTATTTTTTATATACTCTTATACAATTTTATTGATTTTTATTATTTAAGGTGATAGAATTACGTTTGAACTAAACACTAAAAACTACAATCAAATCAGAACATATGAAATTAAGGCAAGCGACACACGCTGTTTTTACAGTGGGTGTCGCTTGCCTTTTTTTATATGGAGAAAGGTGGAAAATCAAAATGGATTTACAATGTGCAACTACTACTGGGGAAGTGCTCTCTGCTAGAGAAGCATTTAAAAACCCGGAACTAGTCCTTAATCATATTACAGAAGAGGGAGCAACGTTTAGTGTTTCTCTACAAGATATCCAAATTCCAGGGAAACCAAATTTCTATTGGTACGATGTCATAATTGAAACAGCAACTGATAAAAAAATCGAGGTAAATATCGCGGTACTTTCACAGGAAGAATACAATCAACTCTGTGAAAGAGAGAGTATTGATTTATATTTAAAACAAACTGAAGATGCAGCAAAATTCTTTCTCGAAAAATCAAAGGAACTATTCCAACCAGAATTCAATAATCGATTTCAATTTAAACATAAAGCTCAACTATATCTGTAAGAAGTAGGTGAGCCTATATGGAGACATTTAAACAACGATTACCGTTATTTACTACAATCGGCTTAATTAGCGGATTTATTCTTTCATTTGGATTCGGTTTAGTAAACTACATCAAGTTACTCTACTATGCATTTGAACCACCGTCTTATCCTATAGAAACTACATATGTACCGCTTATTCTAATGTTCTTTTCTTTACTGTTAGGAGAATTTAGCTTTAGGTTTTACAGCCGTATTCCAGCTTTACATGTAAATAATGGGAAATTAATAATTTTGGTTGCTTCTCACTTTGCAGTTGATATTCAATTTTTATGGTTTGCAACTGCTCCAATCCATGCAAAGGTTATTCCTTATCTAACGGATAAATCAAAACATCTTAATTTTGGTGAGTATGAAGCCTTAGGTCATGTCTTAACAGGCAATTTCCACACACTCACTATGATTTTTGTATTTTTACCAACAGTATTTATGATTTTGTTTACACTTTGGTATAGTGGGCATATTGTTCGTTACCGAGAAGAGATATTAAAGTGGGTACAAAAATACGAATATAAAAATCACAAATTACAAAAATGGTTTAATAGCCAAGAAGAACAAATATATCCTGATGTAGAAATTGGACCACATATTGAACATAAAGAAATGGTGCGAATTAAAGGGAAAGATAGAACGTTAAATGGTATCATTATTGGTCCAATTGGTTCTGGTAAAACATCAAGTTTAATTATTCCTATGATAAATCAAGATTTACACTGGATGGTGCGTTTCATAAATAAGTTTGAAACTGCTTATAAAAAGAATGATTATGATACAGAAGAAGTAAAAGGAACATTTTTAAATGGTGTCACTGTTATTGAACCCAGTAATGATTTATGTCAAAAAGTATTTAAATTGGTACAAGCACATAAGATCCCAGCAAGCTCGGTTTATTATATTGATCCAACTAATCCTGATACCAAAAATATAAACATTCTGCGGGGACCAGTTGATAAAGTAGCAGAGGTCTTCGCAATGGTTATTCAAGGTTTGTCTGAATCTAACAATGCATTCTTTGAACAAGCTCAACGTAACCACCTTAAACAGCATATCTATTTATTAAAGCTTCACACCCCGCAAAAAGATGTCACCTTCGACGATTTGATTGAGATGTATGACGATGTAGAACGTGTTCACCGTATGCATAAACTATTAAAAGTACAGGTCGAAAAGTTATATGATTTTGTTCAAAGTGGCGCTGCTTCACGTGACCAAAAAAATGAATATAAAATTATAAAAGGTATTGATGAATGGTTTGATAATACCATTCGTGAAAAAATGGATTTTCAAGGTGAAGCAGCGGTTTATAAATCAGGAAAATACCGCGGACAACCAATGCATTATGACAGAGAAGAAGAATATGTAAAAGGTTTACGCAACATATTAAAAGATTTAGCTTCAAACGTTTTAATACGACGTGTTTTATTTGGAAAATCTGATTTTGATTTCGATGTCCATTTAGAGCAGGGTGGCATTCTACTTGTTAATACTGCAAAAGGGGAATTAGCAGACCTTTCTAACGTATTAGGAAAATTTGTATTGCTGAGTATGCAGAATGCGGTATTCCGTAGAGAACCAAACGTCTCACCTTACCATCATATAATTGTTGATGAGTTCCCGGATTATGTTGTGCGGCCGTTTAAAGAATTCCCTGCCCAATCTCGTAAATATAAAGTAATTCTAACAATCGCTAGCCAAACGCTGTCCCAATTAGCTCTCGACTTCACAGAACAATACATGTTTACTTTATTAGGTTCATTCCGTAACAAAATGATATTTGGAGATGTGACACCATATGATGCAAAAATTTTCTCTGACATGTTTGGTGAGAAAGAGGAATTTAAAGAGGCGGAATCCGAACAGGGCATTTCTCCTATGCAAGAGAATCCAGTTAGTCGACTAGGATCAACCTATCAAAAAACGAAAGAAGTTGTTATGTCACCAGGAGATATCATGGCACAAGGTGCATTCATCTGTGCTGCTCGTATTGTACAAGACAATCATGTCCAACCCGTACAACAAATTACGAGTAACTTTGTACCAAAAGAAGAATTTGCTCAAGCTATTACACAGGTAGATGAAGGTATGGGCCGATATTGGGAAAATGAACGTCTTCGTCTTATTAATGAATCTATTGCAAAAGCAAATCCTATGAAGCATGTAGACGCAGAGAACATGAAGAAAATACAACCTTTGTCATCTATGCAAGAGATTATGATGGAGCAAGATAACTCTATAGAAATAAATGGGGAGCAACAACACATTATATCATTGGAAGATTATAAGGAAAACAAGTCTCAAAATGAAACTCTACCTAATGATCCTGCAGAAATGAGCCAGCAGGGAAATGTCGGTGATGAAATTGAAAATAAGTTGTATGAAGATATTAAGGAATTTATTATCGAATCACAACAAGTCTCGCCATCTCTTCTGCAAAGAAAATTCAAGATTAGCTACATGAAATCTATGCAATATATTGAGAAGTTAGAACAAAATCTAGTTGTAAGTTCTTACACAGGGGATGGTCCTCGTAAAGTATTAATTTCAAATAATAGTAGTACATCAGAAGAAACAAGTGTTATTACTACTCATTCATCTGACAATACTATTTCACCGGAAGTAGCAATTCCAATTGAAGGCGAAGGAATCGAACAAGAGGAAACTAGCTCCTTTAAGGATATTCTATACGACGATGTTTTAAGTTTTGTGAAGGAATCGGGAAGTATCTCTATTTCTGTACTACAAGACACGTTTAAAATTAGTTATACACGTGCATCGAGATTAATAGAAGCCCTACAACGAAATGGTGAATTGCCTGTAATAGCGGAAGAAACACATGTAGAAAGTATAAGCTCTGAAATAAAAGAACCGGTCGTGAAAGAAGATATTAAAGAAACCATAGATATAGAATTACCTCCTATGGAAGAATGCTATGAAATAAACATGGAGGTAGCAGAACTAAAAAAAGAATTATCTATTACTATGTTAGAGCAAGATTGGAATAAAGATTCTATTATTCATTCCGAGATTCCTGATGAGATTGAACCGCTGTTTGAAGAATTCCCATCTGATGGACTTCCCGTTACAATAATAGAACCAGAAGAAACACATGTAGAAATCAACACGGTTCAAATTGAAGAAACGCTTAATCAAACCGAAGAAAACAAGCTAGATGAAGATGTAGCAAAAGTTTACGAATCTATTAGTATTACAGTTCAAGAAAACTTAGAAAAAAATAGAGAAGATCATTCGAAAAATAATGAGAAGCAACCAGAATATAAACCTATGAGTTACAAAGAATGCCAAGAGCACTTAAAATCTCAGCAAAAAAATAAGAATAACACTTCGCAGTCGCTACTTAATAAAATTAAGAAACCTAAGCAAAAAACATCGAACGTAATGAGTAAGGAATTGAATAATTTCTTTGATTAATAGTTTGTAAACCTCAAATTAAATCTAGTATTGGTATAGTCAGCATTTCAGAAAAACCACGCTAAGCCAAAAATAAAATAAGCTGCCCCTATAGGCAGCTTATTTTATTTTTGTTATAGGAAGTAAAAGCAAACTTTTTCTATCCAAAAGAGGCTTATTTTTTAAGCAGTTTCTTAATTCGGATCAGTAATTGTACCTGAAAATAAAGGGACATTCGCATGATAAAACATTTTTACATCTTAAAATCCCTTTATTATAAAGATATTTGGTAGTATTTAATTAGCCTTTAACTTAACCTCAAATTTAGGGGAGATGTATAAATGAACATCGGTAAACAGATACAATACTTTCGTAAACGGGATAACATGTCCCAAGAGAAGTTAGCAGAAAAAATTCATGTTTCCAGGCAATCTATTTCTAACTGGGAAAATGAAAGGAACTATCCAGATATTCATAATTTACTAATGATGAGTATTCTCTTTAATGTCTCCCTGGATGATTTAGTTAAAGGAGATGTAAAGATCATGAAAGAAGAACTTCAAAAATCAACTTTCTTTAAGTGGAGTTACATCATGTTAGCATTAATGATTATACTTCCTATTTCTATTGCACCTGTATTTCACTTTTTTGGTTATTATGGTCTTATAATACCTGTGGTACTTACGGTTTTGCTTATGTTTTCATTACAGCAAGTTGAAAACATAAAAAAAGAGCATAATTTAAAAACTTATCGTCAAATAGTTGATTTTATAGAGGGAAAACCTGTAAGTGAAGTAAAGCCTAATATAAAAGACAAATTATTAAAAATAGGTTTGATGCTTGCAAGTGCTTTAATTAGTTATAGTTTGATTTATTTAGGATTGAGTGTATTTGGAAGATAACTTAGAAAACTATTAAAAGTCCTCCGGATTGTTTAACTGGAGGACTTTTGTGTTTTACATAATTATCGTTCTTGAAAGTTGATCTTGTAGCGTTCTTTCTCGTAATTCACTATGTTTTCCAAATAAAATAGGGAAAGGCAAGACGATGAATACATTTATAAAATGACAAAACTGTAAGAATACACGAATGTTTGTAAGAAAGTTCGATGTTTTCCTTTTTCTTTTTTTATTATAGTGAAAAAGAAGAACGAAATATTCTCTTATGTAGGAAAGGAAGATAATAATGATTGATTTATTAAATAAATGGATGTTAGAAAGTACAGGCAATTTCAATATCGCTGTAGGACTTACAGCACTTCTATTTTTAGGTTCAGTAATTGCACTTATTATTATTTACAAAAAAATTGGTAAACCAGATGAAAGAACAAATCCTATTTATTTTAAAATTATTTCTTGTATGTTTACTACTCAAATTCTAATGAATTGCATATTTATCTCTTTAGTTGGTAAAGATATTGAGAATTTCCGTCAAATCTTTATATTATTTGAAGCCTTTGTATTCTTCGTTGGAGCTATTTATTCGTTTAAATTATATAGACAGGAACACAAATAATTCACTTATAAGTACATCTATAAATATACTTGCAAGTGTACTTATAGGGGTACCGCCACACATCCATCAACTTAAAGTATATGTTTATACAAAGACTGATCTTTCCATGTAGTTTTTTATTATCTTTTATAGATATCATAAAAGTAGACATATCAAATAAACCCTAGCGGGTTTCAATTTTTTACTATAACTATGCTACCTGATGAATGGAATCGGTATAATCATAAACAACACCCAAAATATCAAAGACTGTTTTTTTCTCATATCTGTGGGATTTTCGTCCGTTGCGCTGTAGGAGGTTAAACAGACGAAGGAGAACCTTTGATAATTCTTGGGTGTTCTTAAGTAATGCTTGATGAAAATGTAAGAAATAATCTTTAATCATGTACATCGCTTTATATTCACTTAGTTCTTTCTGTTTCTTACGTAACAGGAGCTCCCTCATTTTAAACATAGTAGAAGAACATAATAGGATACCAATGAGTTGTCCATAAAGATGACATTCTAGCCGCTCTTGTTTAATAGATTTACAACGCTGAATTTGAAACCAAGATTTCCATATTTTAAATAACAGCTCAATTTGCCAACGCAGTGAATATAAATCATAGATTTTCTCTTTTGGTACCCATTCCGTAGGAATGTTTGTCATATATACCGTAATTCCTTGTAAAAGCTTTGTACGATCTGTATATGTAATCCCTTTTTTCTTTTCACGAATAGCCCGATCATGTAGGCGTTTCTGTTTTTGTTCCTCCGTACATCTATAAACCACAATACGAGTAGGCAGTTTGTCCTTGCTCCCTACATATACATCATGTAACTCGTACACTTGGCCAGGTTGTAATTGTTTCATGATGTCTTCCAAATGAATTTGTATATATACCGGTCTCAATTGAGCGGGTTTTGTTTTAAATACCAATGTTTTGGATTCTTTTCTATATATTTTAGTTGGTAATTTAAGACGTGATAAATAATATCCTTGCTTATCTTGGATAGACTTAAAGTCTTGTAAACGAAAATATCCTAAGTCACGAATATATAGTTCATTCTTTTGTATCATGCCTGTTCGAGTCGCACCATACGCCTGATCACTTCGCTTTCCTGGTTCAATTTTTACATCAGAAAATTCTCCACTCAATAAGTCATACTCTAATTGGATTTTTACACCAGCTCTATGACTACACCCTCCGGCACCAGGATAAGTAGATGCGAATCGATCTGGAACTTGAAAGGTTGTAGAATCAAGGATGCGAATGCGTTCAAAGTAAGCAGAAAGAGAATGAGAAATTTTAGATAACCCTCCAATTTTAGCTTGTAGAAGTGTAGTAAATACAGTTCGAAAGAAAGCTACAGAAGCTGAGTTAAAGCGTCGATTAAGTCCCTCCGGACTTAATAAAATTCCTGTTGAGGTTTCTAATTGACTACAAAGTTGAGTAAGAGAGGTAGTAGCGATTTGTTGATTTAACCATACACACAAAGATAAAAATGGTGCCCATGGCACTTACGTTTTCGCCTCATTCCACCAGCTTCTATAGCTAATTGATTAAGTGTAGCGGGAGACATATATCGATATAACTCTTCGGCAAATAAAGACAACTCTTGTTTTTGATGCATATTCATAAAAAGCACGCCACCCTTTCTCATTAATATAAGAAAATAGTAACGCGCTTTTAATTTCAAGAATAGTCCGAATGTCGATTTGAAATAAAGTTGTACTGTTTATAAAAAAAGTCCTACCGTTTGAAAAGATGAATTAAAAATGGTTTTAATTGTATTTTTTGAACAGTCGTGCTAAAATATAAACAT
>NZ_QPET01000010.1:0-36155 GCF_008368855.1 Bacillus sp. TE8-1
CCAGGCAACCATTTTTCGATGGAGTCATCTAGATTCAAGCGGTTCTCTCCAGCCAATTGAAGTAGAACTGTTGCAATGAATGTCTTCGTCGTACTGCCAATGCGAAAGCGAAAATCTGTTTTCATCGGCTTCTTGGTTCTCAGATCCGCTATCCCGGCGGCATAGCTCCAATTTTTGCCACCCTTAGAAATTTGAGCGAGTATTCCAGGGTATCCAAGTTGGAGTGAATCCCGTATTGCTTTCTTAACGGAAGTACGATCGCTTTGATTACTTGTTTGTAACGAATTAGATACATTTTGATTGGGCTCTGCTTTTACAATTGAGCTTGGTGTTGTATATAACAAAGAACTTCCAGCCATTAAAAGGGTCAGACTTGCACTCGTAATTTGCCTACTTGTTTTCATAAGATTCTCCCTCTCCTCTATTCATATTGTGTAGATGGTTATTAGCTGTTTCATACTAAGCACACAGCTATCACCTCTATTAAAAGTTCAATATTACATTTGTAATTATCTTGCTAATTATTTTTTCACAAATGCAATTGTATTCTAACAAACGATAAATCCCTCTTTTTCCGCATGTATGTTAACCCTAGAAGAACCACTCTTATTACTGGTTTGTTTTTCATAAATAAATCATGCCTATTTCCCCTTTCACGCCTCATTATATTTTTTAACATACACAATGTAGGTCTCCCCTCCCCATTTATTGTTAATGCGTTAAAAACTGCTCCTTGATTCTAAATGTTTTTCTGTCACACACGGTAGTGTCAAAATGTCATGACTTTTATGACATAACTATTAATACAGCCTTATCCACTCAATTTTGTTCTCCTTTATAAATATGACAAAAACTCACTACCTACTATGACTGGCCTCTTGCTACACTCTGTTCATACGCTAACGGGTGCTAACTCGTTTCGCTAACAAAAAAAAATCAATTAAAGGAGCTTACAAAAATGAAACAAGCAATTAACAAACTGGGGATCGTTGCAGTTCTTCTTTCTTCTTCAACAATGATTTCTGCGTGTTCCCAACAATTATTAGAAGCTGAAAAATCAAAACCATTAGCATCCTCAACTAATATTCAAATGATGGAAGGACCTAATAATAAAAAAGAAATAGAATCTTTTGCAGACCCGTTATTTGAAGAAAAAATGAAGAAGTATAATGTGAACGGTTCTAGTTTTGTCGTCGTTCATGATGGAAAGGTCGTTGTCAATAAAGGATATGGATATGCCAATAAAGAAAAGAAAATCCCTGTCACTAAGGACACGGTCTTTCAAATCGCTTCAGTCTCAAAAACCTTTACTGCTTTGGCTGTGATGCAGCAAGTCGATAAAGGAAAGCTTAAACTAGATCAAGATGTACAAAAATACCTTGGTGGATTACAAATTCCTAATCAAACAGGGAAACCTCTCACCCTGTTTGATATGCTTACTTATACTAGCGGGGTAGATTTTCCGGATCTCACAAATATAACTGGACCCGAATACGTTCATAATAGTATACCAATGAAAGAATTTTTCTCTAAGCATATGCCAACGGTGATACGGCCACCAGGGGAAGCTTATACGTATGACAACGTCTCATTTGCGCTCGCAGGGTTTGCAGTAGAAAATGCTACTAACACCCCTTTCTCAAAATATATGGAAAAAAATATTTTCAAACCATTAGATATGGAATCTACGAGTATGAGCTTTACGCCTGACCTTCTCAAAAGAATGGCTACCCATTATGGTCCCACTGGCGATCCGATTCCAACAAGTGGGAGCGGTTTAAGGGATACACCACAAGGAGGCATTTTATCTACTGCGGAAGACATGTCAAAATACATGATTATGCAACTACAGAAAGGAACGTTTAAAGACAAAGAAATTATAAGTAAAAAAGGCATAGATATGATGCATGCCTATCAAGTTTTTGATGATAAGACAGTCCCTGTTGCGACAATTGGATTTGAAACGCCTTTTAATAAATTTGCTAACGGTCAACATGTTGTAATGAAAGGTGGAAGTATGCCTGGGCATCAATCACTGCTGATTTTAGTGCCTGAACAAAAAACAGCATTCTTCATGTCTTACAATAATGATTCAATGATGAGTATAGACATATATGAAGCTCTCATGGATCACTATTTCCCCGCTAAGAAGAATGAAGTAAAAACAAGTTATCTCCCGTTAGAGGAAAAAGAGGCTCATAAATACTTGGGTTTATTCCAGAATACGCGTTTCGCTGCCATTCGCACTCATTTTACTTATGAAAATGGGAATTTGATCATGGAGGGTGGAACAACGGGAAAACAAGTTCTCAAAATGATTCATCCATTGTTATTTGAGGATTCAGAAGGCAATAAAGTCGCTTTCAAAAAGAATTCAGCAGGAGAAATCACATATTTTCACTACACCTCTCCTAAAAGCCTTGATTTTGTAGCAGATGCTCAGAAAATTAACAACAAATCACCGTTTGATGACGTGCCAGCAAAGAGTAAATATAGAAGTCACATTGATAACCTTCATGCTCTAAACATTATGGGTGCTAAAACAGATAATCTATTTAATCCGATGGACACCATGACACAAGGAGAATTTGCGGATATGCTGTTACTTGCTCACGGATGGAACGGTTTTCCAGACGAATCCAAGGAGGCAAGGGAAAAAATGATGAATGGAATTCCAGAGTATAATCATGCTACTCCGATTACCCGACAGGTCGCAGCAACCATGATTCAAAACGTTAAGCAAATTCAAGACTTGAAACCGATTCAACCTGATAAAGCTATTAAAGTTAAATTACTTGATGCCGCAGACGACTGGGCAGTCCAATCGATTCAGGCACTTGCCTCCCAAGGAATTCTAGACCCTGATACTTCCATCAATGCTGATGGGTCCTTTATGTTCCGTCCGAAAGATCTGTTACTGCGTCAAGAAGCAAGTGCCTTGCTGGATTTATCTTTTGGTCATTATGCACTGCCTATCAAACGGTAGTAGATATTTTATCCTGGATTGAATCATAAAAAAATTGGATGCTAGTATCTTATCAATATAAAGCTAAAATAAAACAAGAAATTTTTAACTTTATAAAATTTGTATGAAAACGCAAACGATTTGAAGTATAACTCTATATTTGAAATTTTCGCCTTAAAAAAAGGAGCCTATTAGGAAATTTAATAGGTTCCTTCCTTTAATTTAATAGGCGTTATACACTGTAAATATGTTGAGTTAAATCTTTAACCTCCTCTAAAATAATTTTCTTAAAAGATAGAATTCTTACATGCTTGTAAGGTAAATGTAAGACAATTCAATATGAGGACTATAATGCTTTAGATTAAATTATATATAGCCAATAAAAGAATAGGAGATAACAACTATGAGTATATTAACAGTCCGTAACTTAAGTAAAATTTATAATACAGGAAAAGTATCTTATAAAGCTCTTTCCAATATTGATTTGACAATACAAAAAGGAGAATTTGTAGGAATTATGGGAGCATCAGGCAGTGGCAAATCAACTTTACTGAATATGATTTCTACTATTGATGCACCCACATCAGGAGAAGTATTTATTAACGAAAAAAATCCCCATTGTTTATCTTCTAATGATTTAGCATTATTTAGACGCCGTGAACTAGGGTTTGTCTTTCAATCCTTTAACCTTATGAATACGCTAACTGTAAAAGAGAATATTGTTTTACCACTTACATTAGATAATGTAAGTTTGAATGAAATGAACAACAAAGTAGAAGTCATTTCCAAAAAACTAGGGATTGAACAGATTTTAAATAAAAGAACCTATGAAATTTCAGGAGGACAAGCTCAACGAACCGCCATTGCTCGTGCCCTTATTCATTCTCCTCAATTAATATTAGCAGATGAACCAACAGGAAATTTAGATTCAAAAGCGGCAAATGATGTGATGGAACTCCTAAAGAAATTAAATCAAGATCAACAAGTAACTATGATGCTAGTGACACATGATCCCGTAGCTGCGAGTTACTGTGATCGAGTAATCTTCATTACAGATGGATCTTTTTATAATGAAATTTATTGCGATGACAATCGTTCAAAATTTCACAAAGATATTACAGATGTACTATCTTTACTAGGAGGTAATTAACATGAATTTTCGTCAACTTGTATATAATAATGTCACTCGTAATAAACGATTATACCTTGGACATTTTTTGAGTAGTACATTTGCCGTGATGATTCTATTTACTTTTGAATTGCTTGCATTTCATCCTAATTTCACTGGAAATCTTTTATCGACCAGTGAAACCATGAGTTCTTTAAGTACAAAAGGATTTAAAATTGCTCAATATCTAATTATATTTTTCTCCTTCTTTTTCATTCTCTATTCTATTACTATGTTTTTAAAAACAAGGAAAAAGGAATTTGGGATTTTATTACTCCATGGCATGTCTAACGCACAATTAAAAAAGCTAATTTTCATGGAAAATATGTTAATTGGATGTTCTGCAATTATTGTTGGGATTGGACTTGGATTAGTTTTTGGAAAATTAATCTTACTGATAAGTGGTTCCCTTTTCCTGTTAAAAGGTGGGCTTCCATTTCATTTTCCTACTAATGCAATTTTAGTGACATCTCTTATGTTTTTTATTTTATTTATACTTGTCTCTTTTTTCACTGTACGAGTAATGAAGGTATCACAGCTAATTGAACTCATGAAATCTGAAGAAAAACCAAAAGCGGAACCAAAGTCATCTAAATGGCTAGCTTTCTTCTCAATTCTTTGTATTTGCATTGGTTATGCCTCAGCGTTTTATTTGGATATGGCATTAAAAAAAGGAATTGAGATATATGTTCTATTACTATGTGTTTTCTTAACTGTATTAGGAACATACTTTTTATTTACTCAGCTCAGCTTTTATGTCATTACAATATTGAAAAATCGTCAATACACTTTCTTTAAAAAAACCAATATGTTAATGCTTTCAGAGTTAACATATCGAATGACAGATAACGCACGAACACTCTTTCTAGTAAGTATACTTTCCGCAGTTGCCTTTACCTCTATTGGTGCTTGCCTTTCTATTGGAAATGGCGCATTAGCGGAAGTTAACAGTCCTTATGCATTTGAATATAAATCATATAAACACAACAAGGAGGAGGCATTTCATATTTCTCAAATAGAGAAACAATTACATAATGATGGATTCTCATATAAATTAGTAACTTCTACTGGTTTTAATACAACAAGTCACGCAACACCAATTATGAAACTGACTGATTACAACGCAACTGCCAAAACACTAGGATATCCAGCAGAAACGTTAAATAAGGAAACAGACAGTCTAATCCTACCATCAAAAATGTATCTGAGAGTAGCTCCTCAAGAGAAATTAAAGAAACTGTCTTCATCCCTTACACTGGAACACGGTACTATGAATTATAATTTTTCTGTTAATAAAATATTAATGGATAATATTATCAGCCCATCTAATAATTTTTCTGTCGTTGTTTCGGATTCAATGTACGAAACAATGCTAAATACACAGTTAGGAGAAGCAAAGATCGATCAGTATATAGACTATCGTTTTTTAATTAAAAACATGTATGAAACAGCAGATATGGCTAAAAAACTTACAAAGATAATTCCAAATGATTATAGAAGCGGACGCCCACCTTTTATATTTGATTCCCCGGTATTAAAATGGTTAGAAGGTAAACAAGTGAATGCGATACTATCTATTCTCAGTGTACTAGTAGGTGTTGTATTTTTTATATTTACAATTAGTTTCTTATACTTCCGTTTATTTACAGATTTAGATCGAGATAAAAGCCAATTTCAAATGCTTTCTAAATTAGGGTTAACTAAAAGAGAGATAAAAAAAATTGTAACCCAACAAATTAGTATATTATTTTTTATACCTATTGTGATTTCTGTTCTTCATAGTAGCGTGGCCTTCTTGGCAATAAGGTTTTTAGCGCAGAGCAGACACATAGACTTACCTATTGCAGGAAATTCTATTCTCATATTCACGAGCTTTATTAGTGTACAAATAATTTACTACCTTATTATTAGAAGAAGTTATTTACGTCAAATACTTCATTCCATAAATTAAAGTGGAAAATGAGAGAAATGCTGGTGGTATTCCGTATATATACCTCCTACTTAAAGTCACTTTTTCAGTAAGCTAATTAAATTCTTTATTTTACCAATGGAGTAACAACATATCTCTATCAAGCTAAGAAAATAAAATTCCTCTTAAAATGAAAAAATACGTTATTCCTTCTGCATAATTAGAGAAAGGAATAACGTATTTTTTACTTTATGGATAGTGTAAAATCTTAGCTTGAAGTCGATGTGATGTGCTCCTTTTTTAATTGATTCATGTTTATTCATTATCCGTGCAATCTTTTTTATCTATTATTCTTTATAAATTGCAAAATTTAAAACAGGCAAGGAATTCTATTTTTTATAAACAGGTGGAATACTTTATGGGAAATTGAAAATATCTTCTGGATCGTATTTAGCTTTCACTTGAGTCAATCGTTTGAAGTTTTCACCATAATATAAATCTGACCAATCTTTCATTATTCAAGGTGAAATAAAATTGTTTGCAAAGAGATTCTTCCGATATTTGGTATCATATACCTTAGATAAATTAGGTAGAGAAATAGAATTTTTTTAACAGGAAAATAATTTATAGTAGGAAGAATATAATTATATTAATGTGTTTTGAATTGTACCTTTAAGGAGACGTTGTCAATGAGAAAATATTTCTATTTCATTGAGCAAAAAAAAAAGGGGATAACATATCACTAGCCCATAAACTACGTGGTTCCTCCTCAACATTGGAAGGAGAGTATCAGATTGAAGAAAATTTATTTAAATCCTATTGACAAAATTAATTGGGAAGAAGCAATTAGACTGTCTGTTAAAGAAGAACAACAAACATTTATTGCATCCAACCTTTATTCTATCGCAGAAGTTCAATTTCTAGATAACTTCTATGCAAAAGGTATTTATCTTGATGAAAAAATGATAGGATTTACTATGTTTGGGATAGATTCTGATGTTAAAATTATTGGATTTACAGACTTATGATTGATGAAAAATTTCAAGGGAAAGGTATAGGCAAACAAGCTATATATCTAGTTATTGATGAGATAAAAAGAAATAATAACGCAAACATTTCTATAATAATGAATTGAAACAGAGTTATCAGCTTTTGGGGAACAGTTAGCTAAATATTCTTTGTAAGTACTTGAATTCTCCACAATGACTTGTAGACTTATTAAAGAAAAGAATTTGATAGTGGAGCATTATAAGTAGAAAAGGATTAAACTTTTTTATAAAAGAATCAATCAACTGAAAATATTAAGAGCGTGTTTTGATTAACTTTTTTCAAAACACGCTCTTTTCTATGATTATTTATCAAATTTATTAGTATCAATTTGAATAAGCTTCATTTAAAAGCAAAAGCAATGTTCAAATAAAATTACGTCTAAATTGAACATACAGCCATAATTTGCTGTTTTCTAAGCTCAAAGTTTACCTCTCCAATAAGTGGAAATAATAAAACTATAAAGCATAAGATGGCCATTTTGTCCATCTTATGCTTCTTGTAGTTTACGATAAGCTTTTATTATTTAATTTTAATTTTGTTATTTTACAAGTATTCAGTTGCAATCCAGTCCTATTTATGGTTCTCCTATTTGTAAAATCTATTTATTTTGTGCAATCTTAGCACCTTCATATAATTTATCCGTATAATTTTTAAGGTCCTGCCAATTATCCTTTGCTGTATTAAGATCTGCTCTTATAATCTCATCAAACAAGTCTAGACTAATGTTGTCAACACTGTCAATCAATGATTTATATTTTTTCTCCACTGTCCCCCACTGAGTCTTTATATTTTCAAGAGCAGTAACAGCTGTACCAACTGTTGCAGCCATATGTTCTGTTTTATTTTTGGTATCAGTCAAAATAACTACTTCTGCCTCTGCCCCAGAAATTCTGGACTTTAATTGTTCTATTTCTTGTTGTGCAGATGCGATATTCTTGTCAGCAGTGACAATCAATGGTATACCAACCGGAGGCATAAATACAGATAAAGCTATATAGCCACCACGTTTATCATAGTTTTCTTTAATAGTATTATTACAATTCTCAATTCGTTGTTGTAGAAGCGGAATACCAGCGTTCGTACTTTCTAGAATATTCTCCAATTGATTGAAATCTTCTTTGAAATTTCTTGTATCTTCTGCTATTTCACCTTGAAAATTTTTCAATTTTTCTAACAGTACATCTAATTTTTGACTATTGTACAAAATACTATTGTACAAATTTTCTAGTTCATATTTTAATTTCTCTTTATCTTTTTGCTCTATAGCAGTTAGTAAAAGCTTATAACTTGCTTGAAACGTATCATTATAACTTACAATATTCTGATGCGTGTACATAATACGAGTTTTAAAATACATGAACCAAAAGTCGGCATTCTCTATTGCATCCCGTTGATGCTTAATCATGTTTGCTTGTAAATCACCATTTATAGAACTTATTTTACTTAAATCTGTTAGCTGTTGATTACTGATTGTATTGGCATATGAATCCATTGTAAGGATATTTGCCACCATTTTTCCCATTACTTCTTTAAATTCACCAGGACCAAGAGAATAGTTCTTCAAACTTTCTTGCTGTTGGGACACAGTTGGTTCTGCTGCCAAAGTATGAAGTGGAATTACATTATTCGCTGCCATTCCCGTAATGATTGTTGACAAAATAATCTTCTTATATAAATTCTTATTCATCTTTTTCACCTACTCTTTTACATGCATCACATATTTTATTAAATTCATAAGCTTCTATTCTTTACTTCAAATGAATTAAGATTATTGCAAATAAAACAACATATTAAAATAGAGATACTCTTACTTTCTTATTCTATAATCTTTATTAAGTTTCATAACTATATAGGAAGTCTCCTGCTCAAACTTGAACAGTAGACTCATATTATGTGTTCTTCAAAAGGGAAACTTAGTATATTATATTTTTCATTACTTCGGCAAATTCTTGATGTAATATTATTATTTCAAGAACGAAATCTCACTACTTTGAATATTTTCAGCATACGTTCTAATCTGCTCCCAATGTTCCTTCGCTGTATCCAGATCTGCTGTTATATCCATAGCAAGGAATTCTGGGTCAACCTTTTTAGCTTTATCAATCAATGCGTCATATTTTGTACCCATTACATCCCACGTAGTCTTTATATTTTCAAGAGAAACAATAGCTTTATCAATTGTATCTGTTAAATTTTTAATATCACCTTGCACTATCGTTAACCTACCTGACTGTAGTTTCGCCATTGAAATATCTTGTGTTAGCTTTATAATTTCTTCTTGTGCCTTGATTATCTGCTGCTGCGATGAAACTACTCCGTATATCCCACCTCCTAATATAGGTGCACCAATGGGCGCAAAAGGTGTAAGAACCAAATATGCACCAGCAGCAGTTGCAACCGACGATGCAATATAAATTTTGTTATTCTCATCGATTACTGCTTTATTTGTTTTGATTTGTTCCTGGAACAGTGGAATTCCAGCTTCTTCACCAGTTAAAATATTTACGATTTTTTCAGCATTCCCTTTTAAATTTTGTGTATCTTTTTCTAATTTGCCGCGAAAGCTTTTCAAATCATCCACTAATTTGGTAACTTGTCCTTTATTCTGTGAAATTTCACCATTCAACTTTGTAAGCAAAGCTGTTAGTTTGACTGGATCATTTTTATATTGTAATAAATAACGAGAATAATTTTGGAATGTTGTATCATAACTGATAATATTTTGATTCGTCGTAATTATTCCTGATTTCAAATTATTTAACCAGTATGTTGCATTTTCTCTAGTAATATTTTGGTTGGCTTTAATGTTTGTTTTTAAATCATCGCCAACTGAAGGTAAACCATCCAAGTTAATATCTGCTTGTTTAAGTATAGTTAAAGCATACAGGTCCATTACCAACATATTGGATTTAGTGTCCTTCATCGCATTATCAAGCCCTGTTGGTCCAAGGTAATAACTAGGGTATTTAAGGTCTTGATTTGCATGAATAGGTGCTGGTTCCTCTGCTGAGGCATATGATGGCATAATACCACCCGCTACGATTGTTGCTATTAATGTAGATAAGGCCATTACTTTATAAGGTTTTTTCATCACATTCTTCTCTCCTTACATTATATTATTAGGGGTTATTGTTATTTTCCTACAAATTTCATCCTGTTACTTTTATTTTTGTAACACTCTCTTGATATTCCGTTGTTTGTTTTTTCAATTCATCCGTAAACTGTTTAAGCTCTTTTAATCGTACTTGTAATGAATTGGAATCTATTTTCGTATCAGCATTAAGACTTGTCCCCATTTGAATCATTATGTTATTAAAGGTGTCCCAACTACTTACTAGATTGTCAAAACTCTGAGTTTGATTTTTAACTGTTCTTGTAAAGTTATTTAATTGCTGCTCAATAAGTGTCATTTGAGTTGCTTGCACTTCAATATTCGATAAATTTTGTACCAATTGAATTAGTTGCTGTTGCTTCTGAGCAATAGCTTTATTCAGTTCTGTTACTTTATCATTTTTGAGTTGTCCATATTGGTTATAAATCGCTTCTAAATTAGACACGTCTACAGTTTTATCCTTAACTCCGTCTTTCAAAATATTAATAACCGACTTTGTAATATTTAAAGAACCGTCTAGATTTTCTTTTGGTAGAGCTAGAAGTTTTTCAAAATCTTCTTGAATGCCTACATTAAGTTGTCCCATTTCTGTTCTTAATTTTTCAATGTCTCCGTTTGAACTCTTATAAGATTCAAACGCTCTGATAACTTTAATAGAAAATTTATTACTATCTTCAACCAAATCGTCTTTAAAATTATTTAAGTATTCTGAATTTATTTTTATATTATACTGAATTGTTTGCACGTCACCTTGAAGTAAATTAAAAATACGTACAAATGATGCTTTTGCTTGCGGATCTTCATTCATTTTTCCAGCTAGTTCAACCAATGTATTATAATAATTTGTAAATCTTATTCCGAAACTCTGTATGTCTTGATTTACTTTGAATAATTTTGGATTATATACATCCAACCAGTCTCGAACTTGGTTTCTTGCAGTACCTTGATCAGTTGTTATTCCATATATAGTATTTACATTAAGGTCTGGTTGCTGTAATATGATTAGCCCATATCCTTGAATTAATGGCGTCTGTGATCCTAATTTCGTAATCGAATTTGATAACCTATCCATAGCGGGTCCAAGTATACTGCTTGGTTGTAAATAAGTTGTATTACTTTCTGCAAAAGTATTTACAGGTGAGAAGCAACTTGTAGATACTGCTGTAACTAATAACCCTGCGACTAACGCTTTTTTCATAGTAATCCCCCCATTTATTGTTGTTTTTTGATAAAATAGTTGGACTAAATTTTAATTAATTTGAAATCCAACATTACAACAATTAATCTGTATAGATTAATTTAAAGATGAATTTTAAGGAATATAAATATAGATTGTAAACATTTGTACATAATGCCCTACTATAAACTTATTCCCTAAGTCATTACATAAAAGACATATACGAAGATGATCTTGATTTTATATGTCTTAAAATGTAACTAACACCTTGTGTCCTTATTAAAACATCAAATTTTCAGTGCGTATATAGTAAAATTTTGTAGGTTTTTGTATAATTTTATCCTTTTTTATTTTTTTATCTTAATTATTTAATATGTGTACAAATTAAAATACTATACTTCTAAAATTACTATGCAACTTCATTACTATAATTAAAATAATTATAATTTAATAATACTGATAAAAAGGTATCTAATTTAATTTAACTAGGTGAATTTTCATTTCCGAAAATTATTTTAGCATAATTTTCAATACTCTTCGCTTATTTCTTCCTCTATATGGATATGTAAAATTGCATATCCATATAGAGGTAAGTTAACTATTATATATAGTCATAAGTAATAATTTTCCAAATAACTATTATGCATTACCGATACATCAATATTAAGTTTCCATAACTTGTTGAAAACGTGAGAGTAACGGAACTTATCCATTACTTCTATAAAAATTATGCGTTGGATTCATCAGTCTTGAACAAAAAATCCGACATGATCTAAAACAACTAAATGCCTCCTATAAAGTCAAAGAAACATATATGGGGTACCGGAAAATGCGGATTTAAAATGCTAAGACCATTTTTAACAACGTTAAGAAAGTTTCAATGGTCTTAAAGAATCTAACGAGACCATTTTTGATATTTAACTGCTTATGTTAGATGTAAGGTATTCCAAATACTGATGGCAGTGATAATTTTGTTTAAAGCACTGGCTCTTTGCAATTGATGCTGTATGGTTCGTTCCCTAAGCAATCCTTGTTTTTCAAAGAAAATAGCTCTTGCCAGTCCATTCATGGCTTCTCCTTTATTCAATCCTCTTTATATTTTTCTTCTTAGAGATTCACCTGAAATGTAATTAAGAATAAGAATGTATATATCACGAGCACGTCTCTAGAAGGAGTACCAAAGAATAACGTGCACTCATTGTATTCATCGTTGACAAATTGAAATTTTGTTAAAACGTGGCAGTCATTTTTTGAAATTGATGAATGTAAAAATATTAAAAGAGAACGCCTAGAGTACCATTTATATGGACAACTCATTGGCATTCTCCTCTATTTTTCTACGATGTTTCAAATGCGACGATTTCTGCTTGAAAAGACAAAGCATGAGTGAGTGAATACATAGCGATTTATATGATTAAAGATTACTTTCCGTTACTGTTTCAAGTGATAGCCTGTGGCGCAGAAGAACTTTTAAAAATTCTGCATCGTCTTTATCTACTACTCAAAAAGAACGGTCGTAAAGGTTCCGTTGCAAAGTTTTTCAAATGAAGCTAAGCTGTAAGGAAAATGTGTTGAGGAGAATGATACATGAGATACTTTAAAGGGAAACAGTTCAAGAAAGACATTATTTTAGTAGCTGTTGGCTATTACTGTCGTTTTTCTTGAAGCTATCGTGATGTATCTGAAATCTTGAAAGAACGTGGTATTTCCGTTCATCCAACAACTATTATGCGCTGGGTTCATGAATATGGAAATCTAATCTATCAAATTTGGAAGAAGAAAAACAAATCAGCACTCCATGCTTGGCATTTGGTCATGGGAGTCACTTTTGTCTTGATGCGCCACTCGCTCGTTTAGAAGCAAAAATTGCAATTTCTACACTATTAAACCGTTTGCCAAATATACAAATACAAGGTGAAAGAGAGCAAATAAAATGGAAAGAAAATTATCTAATGAGATCTTTAGAAGAATTTCCTCTAAAGTTTTAACTCCTTTAGTTATTAACAAAGATTTTAGAGGGCAGTATCCTGCTATTTAGGCATACAGTAAGAATTTATCACTATTTTATTTAGAAGTAACAAATGGTTACAAATAAAGTTTTATCATTATTATATAGAAACAGAAAATATAAACTTAAAAGAATAAGAATGTAACAAAATTATTCTGATGTATATACTGATTAGCAAAAAAAGACTCCATTTTGATTAATCTTTTTCAAAATGAAGTCTTTTTGTTTGACGTAAAATCAAGGAATATAAATTTTTCTGATTAAATTCTATTCTAAACTAATAACATTCTTATGTTCTTTATTATAACATCCCTTGAGTTTAGTTAATTATCGAGTTAAATAACTTGTCTTACAGCTAAATCCTACTGATAGATATAACAAAAAGACGTTTTGACTACCTCTACTTTAAAAATAAAATGAATGGTAAATTATCTAGACGAGAATCAAATTACTTATCAATATGCTGAACAACAAGTGAAGCGTATTCTTTTGCTCCTGTTGGATTTAAATGAATTCCATCTGGTTCGAAATATGATTGATTTCCAGCACTTGCTGCATACCAATCAACTAGCACAGTATTTGGAAATTTGGAAGAGACTTCTTTTAATTTCTCATTAACTATGGCCTCCCACGGACGAGGTATTCTAGTATTAACTAATACAATTTCACGTTCATCACCTATTAACTGAATTAACGATTCTAGTTGCTGGGTAGTAAATGCTCCATTTGTACCTAATCCAATAATAACATGACTTCCTAAAGTGCCTTCCTTTTTCATTCCCTCTACTATCTCCAATGCTTGAGACATCTGTCTTCCAATTTTCGCATCAATAGTAATATTAGGAAAAGCATCTTTTAAATACGGAGAGACATCGATCATAATTGAATCACCAATGGCTGTAACAGTTTTAGGTTGTTTAATTTGTTTAGAGGAATCTTTATTTTCGTCCTCTAATGTTTTATCAACCGGTTTCTCTTCCTTAGTAACTGGATGAGCTGGTTCCTCATTTTTTTTCACTTGTACCGCCTCTGTCCTAACTTGTTTAGAATTGTCTTTTACTTTGCCGGCTGTTGAGAAACCAAAGATAACTGTTATGGAGAGGAATATTGTACATGCTAAAGCAACTCTATTAACGAATGATAAGTCTCTTATTTTCAAGTCCTTTAAACGAAGATTCTTCAATGCACCTTGCCGAATTGGATTTTCAATAAACTTCCACGAAAGATGTGCCATAAGTAGAATCAAAAAAACTTGAAAAATAGCTTTAGTAAAATGAGGTCCTTCTGTACTAGCTTGCGAGCTTGTCAATGTGATAATTGGATAATGCCAAAGGTATATTCCATAGGACCGAATACCAATCCAACGTAATGGTTTAAACCTTAAAAGCACACTAATTCTGCTAGTTGGATGAGCAAGGTTGGCTACTAATAAAGCAGTAACAACTGATAAAAATAACATTCCTCCACAATATAGGAATGAGTCATATTGATTTGTCTCCCAAAACATAATTAAAATAATAATTAAAGCGATTCCCCCAACTACATCTAAAACTAGACGGGCTGACGGAATAATTTTATTAGATAGTCTATTACTTGGCCAAAGTAGAGCGAGTACTGCCCCTATTAATAGAGAAAACGCTCTTGTATCGGTACCATAATAAACTCTACTTGGATCACTTCCTGGCTCATACAGTACAGCCATTGCAATTGCTGAAGCAATTGCTCCTAAAAAAATAAATAGTGTCATACGTGATCGTTTTTTTATGTAATAGAACCCTAAACTAAGTATGAATGGCCAGACTACATAAAATTGCTCTTCAACAGCTAACGACCAAAAATGATTTAAAGGAGTAGGTTGGCCAAAATTATCAAAATATGATAACTTATGATAAATGTACCACCAGTTACTAACATATAATACTGCTGCTAACGAATCTCCCCGCATTTTTCCTAGTAAGGAGTTATGAAATAACGTCACCCATGCAAACACAATAATGAGCATAACAAACATTCCTGGAAGTAATCTTCTTGCCCTACGTATCCAGAAATTTTTTAAATCAATGCTTTTATATTTCTCCCACTCAGTAGCAAGTAGATCGGTAATTAAATAACCCGAGAGTACAAAGAAAACTGTAACGCCCAGGAATCCTCCAGGTATCCACTTATAGTTGATATGATATAACACGACGCCCAGTATAGCCAGTCCTCTTAAACTATCTAATCCGACCATATAACGATTATTTTTCTTTAATGGTGTGAGCATATATAATCCTCCCTTAAACTTTGCTGATATGTTTGGTTACTTTTTCTCATAAGTGATCATCAACAGAAAACAAATGAAAACTCTATGAATATAAGGAAAAGTACATCTATACACCGAAACTTTTATATAGCAATTCCTTAATTTGTAATTATGTTCTTTGTTACCAAGCCAAAAAGCCGAAAGAACATTATAAAATGCTTTTTCGACTTTTACAATATATCATTTAATTAACTAGTACTTGAATATCCCCTTCTAATATTTCACAATCCCAATTTATCCTTTTTACAGATTTTCAATATAAGAAGCTCGATGTAGGACTTTGATTTGTCCGTAGATAGAAGAATTTCAAGATACTTAAATTCATAAGTATTTCTCTGGCTTTTGCTCTTTTATTTCTATCTTCGCGCCTTTATAGAAACTTAATTTCTCCTTATTATAATCTATAGTATATTGATTGAACTTTTCTTTTTTCTTCTTCGCGTACCTTGAGGAAAGAGCCTTCTTGGTTAAAATAATAAAAAACACTCATTCTGATTAAGGACGAGTGTTTTTCTTTTTAGGTTATCTAACAGGGATAAACTTCCACGAGCTAGGTTTTTGTTTTTTTTCACCTAGTATAATCCAATTTTTCTTTGCATTTATATTTTCATAATTTAATGGATAGTCATCTGTAAAAATATTATATTCTGTAGGATTATCCAAGTTAATTTTAATTTTAAAATCAGCTAAACTATCAGATTTTTGAGCAAGGTGAATCCAACTAGAATAATTAGACCAATTTAAATATTGAAATTGATCGTAATTTGAGTGCTTCATGCGAAGGTATATACTTTCCCCGTGATGTAGCTTTGCATCATTTTCTTTGTAGAATTCAAATTCCATAGGTGTACCAGATAAACCATTGTTTTCTTTATTTGCAAGTGTAACATAATCGTAACGATTTGCTATATACCATTCAAATGTTAGGCCTTGATAAGGAGATTCACTTGGTACGATATAATAGTTTTTCCCTGCTTCTATAACATTTCCTTCTATATCATAGATTAATGCAGTCTCTATACTTGGAGCTTTCACATTTTCAGTAAAAGTTTTAAACCATAGATTTAAAAAACCTGCTGTATTGCGCTGAGCTTCTCCTAAGCTTCGCTGCACAGCCGGGGTAACCATTTCTTGCCACAATTGTGCCTTACCACTATTATAATACTTAAATGTTTTATCATTAGTAATATTTTGGATTTCAGGTTTAGCTACTCGAGCTGCATAATCAATCCATTCTTCAGGTGTGGATAGAGAATTGTTATAATTCCCTCCAGTATTGACTGCAAATTGATTTTGAATGGTTGTAACATAATTTTCAAAGTAGCTATGATATTTTATAGCTCTCGTATCAATTGCGGTAAAATTTGCTGCATGCATAGGTTGAGTAGCATCTGTAAAGTAGTGGGTAGCTACTCCTAAGTAATAGAAAGCTTTTTCATAGTCCTTATTTCGTAAATGTTCTCCAGATTCATAAAAGTATTTCTTACCTTGTGTAAGAGCCGTTGGATTTGTTTCTCCTCTATAATTTTCTTTAGTATCAGGATCATAAAAGTGAGATTTCCATCCGCCTTTAAAAACGCCACCTATTCCTGTACCACCATCGTTAAACTCTGCATTATAATCTGCATCATATAATCCTTTAGAAAATAAATCTTTATATTGTGGATAATTTAAAAAGTCCACAGCCTGCTTATTTGCTTCAATATTAGATTCTGTTTTCATAATTTCAATAGCTTGTTTTGCAATCCATAAATGTGTACTTTTATCAGAATGATACGGAGCTTCTGCAGACCATCTTGCAGTAATAGGATCATTCTCATTTAAATCAATTTGATCGAGATGAGCATAACTACTTTGAGGACATACTCCTAAAATAGTTAAAGTCACTCCAGCTATACATAGTGTTGATACGATTTTTTTCATTTTTTATCCCTTTCTAAATATAAAGATTCTTATGCGGATATTCATCTTATTCACGAAAGTTAAATAGCTCTAATAAAAGAGCGATTAGCAAAGGCTAATTGCTTAATTTCTCTCTTAATGGAATACCAACAAACATCGATTAAATTAAAAGTTTTAAATTAATCCTAAACAATAGTTTTTCTTCTCTACCTCTAGTTATATATAAAAGCGCGTCTTATTTAAACATGTTTTTTTATGTAATTTTACATATCCAAAAATAGGGAATTAAATAACCTTCCATTTATTATATTAATGAAAGACCGTTGTCTCTAGATAATTTAAATTATGTTATTTTAAGTTAATAATCTATATCCATCAACTAAAGAATTTAGAATTACCCCAAAATGAAAAAATGAACCTTTTGTAGTGTTGTTTTGTTTGCTTTTCTATATTCCCAAAAAGTAATCTAGGTATTAAGAGAAAAGTTTTAGATTTGGAAACGTAAGTGACATTTCATTCGGTACTAGTTCCTCTAAAGAATCATATTCTCTAATACAAAAATTTCCTGATAAGTTGGATAAATCTTTAGCAAAGTTTGGAGAAAGAAATACTACGATGGCTTTCATATCTTTTACTGCTTCTGGAACAAAAGGCATTTGAGTTAAATTAAGCATCATGATCGCATACATTTTTTCTTGATAGCGGTCGACTGGGTAAGTTTCATTTTGTAATGAATAGGGAATCTTTCCAATCCAACTTTCATTTATAGATAAATCGGGTCTTTTTCCTCCTGTTTGAAAGATAGTTGCTCTTTTTCGTAGGATATTCTTTATTTGATCTATTTCCAAAGTATTTCTCCCCCTAAATTTATATTTTGTTTTCTCTTTATTTCAATTAATTATTATATTATATAAATATTGCAAGTTATTTGTTATAACAATTCTTTTGAAGGGTGCTGTTAGCAGTAACTTCACGTATCTTTTGTGGTTTTACTGTCAATTTAAAACAATTTTGTACTATACAGTAATAAAACCGAATTCACTTTTATTTAATCAAGAGATTTTGGTTTATTATTGGGGCAGCAACACATCGCTATAAAGCTAAGATTTTGCGCTACCTATATAGCAAAAATACGTTTCTTTACCTATAATTCTACAGAAAGAATAATGTAATTTATTCATTTTGAGGACCACATAATGAGTATAGGATATCAGAAAAAACTTGTTAAGGTTAGTAATTCCGTACTATTTCATTTCATACAAAAGGAATTTGCTCATTATTAACGAAAGTGTATGTTAACTAGATGAATTCATTCATATATCGTACTACAAATAAACATGAGAGCAACCTTATCCTATGATACATAATTATAATCCGTTTTGAAAACTAGTAAAATTAAGGAGCAATATTGTATGGGGAAAAAAGTACTGTTTTTTGGGGATTTCGGAATTGACGATACGATAGCTATCATATATGCGCATTTGACAGATAAAATTGATGTTATAGGAATTGTTGCAGACTATGGGAACGTACCTAAAGCTGAAGTTGTTAGAAATGTTCGCTTTTTACTTAAAAGTGTAGGTAAAGAATATGTAAAAGTTTTTGGTGGGGCGGAGCATTCCATGTCTTCAGAAGCCGAAACTTTTTATCCAGAAGTTCACGGTAAATTTGGGATAGGTCCCATTTATCCAGGACTAGAGATTCAGACATTTGAGAATTTTTTCGAGGTTCTCACACTTATTAAACAGCATAAAAATGAGCTTATTATCGTGAATACCGGGCGGCTAACTTCACTTGCAACTTTATTTCTCCTTTATGGTGATGTGATGGAATATGTACATTCTTATTATATTATGGGAGGAGCTTTTCTATATCCAGGAAATGTTACTCCCATTGCTGAAGCTAACTTTTATGGCGATCCTGGATCAGCCAATATTGTAATGAGATACGCAAAGAATCTATCAATTTATCCTTTGAATGTTACACAATCGGCTATTGTAACACCGGAAATGGTCAATTATATCCACTCTAAAGGGAAAACTAAATTTTTAAAGCCTCTTTTAGACTATTACTATTATCAATTTTATCAAAAAAAAGTTCCTGAAATACAAGGTAGCCCGGTTCATGATGCACTTACTTTAATTGCGATTAATCGTGATGATATTTTTACGTACCATCAATCAGCAGTGACAGTTAATGTACTTGATACTGTAAGAGGACAAAGTATAGGAGATTTTAGGTCTACCTTTGAACCAGAAACATTCGGTAATCGTCCAAAACATAGGATTGCAATACAAATGAATTATGAAAAGTTTTTTAAGGAGTTTATGAATGTAATGACTGGCGAACTATTTTAGGTAAAACCCTTATATATCAGGATATGTTTTGCTATCAAGCTAAGATTTTAAAGTACCCCCTAAATGGAAATTTTATGTTTTTATAGACCTGAAATTTAATTTAATCGTGTTTGGGGGTAACTTATTTTCTTGAGTTGATGATGATGTTGTTGTTGAGACTCCTAAAACAATTTATGATTCTGGTACTGCGCATAATTATGGTAGATTTGTAACACCTATTATATCAGTATATAAGCCAGGATCATATGTAGCTGTTATGAAACTTGGGGAGAATTATTATTATGGTGGCAGCTTAAGAATTACAAAATAATGAATGTTACTTTCACTAATGATAATATTTTTGATATAATCAATGTATAATAAAAATATAACTCATGTAATAGTCTAAGCGGTATACTTAACCAACGGCCGCTTAGGTATTGAGTTATACCCCTTGGAAAAGGTACCTTGCAGCAGGGGTACCTTTTCTTTTGTTTTTAGTTGTAAAATAGTTTAAATAGAAACTATTTAGTTAAAAAGTATAATGATTAAATTGTAATTGAAGTGAAGTATGTATCCCATATGGATATTTTTAAATATTAGAAAGAAAATCATTTGAGTGATGGCTGGTATTCCGATAATAGCTAAACATTGTATCCAGTTAAAATTATACGTGGAAAGATGGAGTAACCCAAATGAGCTTCCAGACAATATTAAAGAGGTTATAATTGAGAAATATAAAAAAGACACTCTTATGAGTGCCCTTCTTAGCAACTAAGTCCGTTGCAGCTACTTACCATAACCCATATGAATTTCTCCTGTAAGAGGATATTTTAAGTTCATATTTAATTATTAAAATAAACCGCACCAAAGTTTTCATTAAATCTTTTACACCAAACAGAAACCGAACCATATTCATTTACATCTATCCCTTCAGGAATTTCGTAGTTTTGGTCTCCTTTATTTCCCTTTAATTTTCCTAATTCAATATACTTATAGTTTTTCACGTCTTCATTATTTTTCAAACGATTTGTAGGAACTAATACAACTCGTATATCTGGCCCATTAGATGTTGCAAAATTAGAAAGTCGTAAAACACGTTTTCCATCCGTTAATTGGTGAATTTTTGCCGTTCCGGCTGTTTCATGGACACCGTTTTGAAACTGACCTTCCCTTATTACTCGATCACTTTGCTGCTTTACTTCAGTTGATTGTATCTCTGCTTGTGGCAATGATTCATTTACGTGCTTATCAATAAATAATTTCTCTGGTCGGAACAATGACCATAAAATCCCCAATACAATTATCAAACCACCTATAAGCCATACATATCTTCTTTTCATAAAGTAAAAAACCTCCTGTAACATACTGTGTAGTAGTATGTTAACAAGAAGGTCTTTCATTTTTCTAACGTAAATGTTACAAAAGTCTTTCAGCCATCTTATTTTTTTACTGATGTGATGGGAAGAGTGAACCAAAATTCACTTCCCTGCTTACCATCTGCGCGATTCCTTACACCAATTTCCCCTTTGTGCATTTCAATTAATGATTTTGCAATGGCTAATCCAAGTCCAGAACCTCCAGATTGTGAACTTCTTGATCGATCTGTTCTAAAAAAACGTTCAAATACACGTAATTGATCATTTGGAGAAATTCCTATTCCTTCATCCCGCAAAGTGAATTGGACCTGTTGAGTTAGTTTATTTTCCACTACAGTCAATTCAATTGTTCCAGAGATAGGAGAATATCGAATTGCATTATGTAATAAATTACCTATGACCCTTTCTATTTTACAAGGCATAATCAAAAGTCGAGGTAATGTATCAGGGACATCCAATTGCACATGGATTTGTTTGTCTCCTAATAAGACAGAATGTGACTCTAATACATCTAATAGAACTTTATCTAAATGTGTTAAACTTGGGTGAAAATCTACTTGCTCAAACTCTAACTTTGAAAGATCAAATAAGTCGTTAATTAATCCATTTAATCTTTCTATTTCTTTTAAAACCGTTGCTAAGTATTGCTTTTTCATTTCAGGATCTTCAATCAGGTTATCTTGTAATGCTTCTATCATCATTTGCATGCTAGCCATAGGTGTTCGTAAGTCGTGTGAGATATTGGTAATTAGCTCCTTACGAGAGTTTTCCTGTTCCTCTAACTTAGTAAACCCTTCTTCTAATTTTTTTGCCATCTGTTGAAAGGCTGTTGCTAATTCTTTAAACTCACGTGGTTCTTGCCCAATTATATACATTGTTTCAAAGTGTCTATCACTAAATTGTTTCGTCAATTTTATTAAATTTTGTATAGATTTCATGATAGGGCGTGTCATTAACCAATAAATAAACGTTGAAATAATAAATGCCACAATTGCAATTACTGTTAATAACTGCGTTTGTTCTGGTTCAAGTAACATTTTCGTCTCACTATACCATATAGCAATTACCATAATACCGGTACTTAATAAATTCATGAGTAACAATTGAATACGTAATCTCACGTTTCATTTCCTCCATTCGGCTCAAAGCGATATCCTATACCCCAAACCGTATGAATCCAGCGATTCTTTATCGTATGTTTCTCGAGCTTTTCACGTAAACGGCTCACTAGCACGGTAACCGTGTTTGATGCTCCTTCATGTCCAAAATCCCAAATTAGTTCAAGAAGCTGTGAGCGAGAAAATACTTGTTTTGGATGCTTTGCCATGAGATAAAGTACCTCAAACTCTTTTACCGTTAACTCCACTTCCTTATTACAAACAAGTACACATCTTGTCTTTAGATATATTTTTAAGTCTGGAAATTCTATCACTTCCGATAGAGATTCTTTTATTTGTATTGGTACTTGGCTTCCTCTTCTTAGTATAATTTGGACCCTTAATACTAATTCACGAGGGGAAAATGGCTTTGTTAAATAATCATCCGCCCCCATTGTTAAGCCTAAAATTCGATCCCTTTCTTCTCCTTTAGCAGTTAACATAATAATAGGGACGTTTGATTGTTGACGAATTTCCTCGCATAATTCCCATCCATCTTTTTTTGGCATCATCAAATCTAATATAATTAAATCTGGTTGATATGTAAGAAATAAATCCCAACCTTCTTTACCATTTACAGCAGTATATACTTCATATTCTTCTCTTTCTAAATACCGTTTGCATACTTCTCGAATATTTTCTTCATCTTCTACGATTAAAATTCTTTTCTTCATATACTATCCTCACTTTTTTTCATCAATAACAAAAAAATTTATTTTTTCTATTCTCGAATAAATATATATAAACTGATTGTATCAACAAATCAAAATTCCTCATTTCAACATAAAAATAAATAAAAATTCAGAATACTATTTATGTAATCCAGATAGTAATCTTAACATTTGATTACTTATATGCCTAGATAAGCATTTAAAATAGTAGTGTCTAAATCATATAAATTAAAAGAAATGAGTCTGATTCAACATCAAACTCATTCCCTATTAGTAGTCTAAATTTTTGTATCTAACTTTTCATATTCAGTTCATTACCGTTTATTTTCAATCTTAGCAATAGAACTGTTACCTATTACTGAGCTCTTGATAGATTCCATGCTATAGTATCCGTCCCGTTTTCTCCATTACCATATTTCATATAATCAATTAAATATCCTACCTTTAACTTGTTACCATTAGATAGTATGTTCCATTGCTTATGGTGTCCAGTGAAATTCTTTGGATATGCATGATTAAATTTAAAAGTACTTGCGTTCTGTTTTTGATCTAAATGGATATAACTATCTTGAAGTTTTAAATATGCATAATCTGAATAAATAGGATTTTGAAATTTAATTAATACCTCTTCATCCTTTTTAATTGGTTTTCCAGGTTTAGGTTGACCTACTCTTTCAATAATTACATTCGCTTTTTCATCACTAGATTTTTCAGACCAAAGATACTCCCATTTATTCCCGGCATGATGACTTCCCCAATAAGCTGTATTTCCATATGAGGCCACAGTATAAGGAACTCCTTCTGTAACAAATTCACCTGAATTATCTACTACATAATCTTCAAATTCTTTATTAGCTTTAACTTCAGTATCAATCTTTTGTATAGGCGTTAAATTGTGTGCGTCATTGATTTCAAATGTAACTTTTCTGTGCGCAGCAATTTCAGATTTAATAGGGTGTATATTTTCTCTAGACTCATATGTAAATCCATTCTCACGTTTAACTAGTGTTACTGTTTGTGACGGAGCATTCCATTTCTTGCTATAAGTAGTAGGAATCTCTTTACTCACCCCAAATAAACCAGGTAAAATTGTTGCCCTAATCTTTTGCGTCACAGAATCATAACTACCTTCTACTAATGTTGGTTGCTGTAGTTTTGCAAAAGCACCGTGTACAGAGTCTTTATGTAAATAACCGCGATCTCCCTGTCTCGCTTTTAAATCGTTTAATGCATCAGTTCCATTATTAGCTGAAACCACTGATACGTTATTAGTACTTTTAGCCTTGTTTACAATATGATTTACTTTTTTCGTATCTATATTTACATGTTGAAAAACTTCGTTATAGGATAAAACTGGCTTATCAGCAAGGGATTTGTCTTTAGGAGTATATACTCTAAACTTTGGTATATTTCCGATATCTGTTTCTAATTGTTCCGTAGCTGCATGCACTCTAGACTCATATCTTCCTGAATCCCCCAAATGCATAATTTCTTCACCTTTTTCAATAGATAAATCCATTGTACTTGTAGGTAAAACTTCAATCGAAAGAAGTTCCCCTTGTTCAACAGCTTTCAATTCATCCAAAGATAAGACAATATTTGCATCTGCTTGTCCTTCTAAACTGTCAATAACTACTTCTGTTTTATTGCGTCCACCTTTTTCTGTACTTAAATAGTTTGCTTTATAACGATCTTGTGTTGCCTTTACAGTATTAATAATTTTGTTTCCTAAACGAATATTAAAATGTGGCGAAACATTTTCAGCGGATGCTGTTCCTACATTCTTATATTCCAAATGTACCCGTAATTTTGCTGCGTTCGCTGTGTCCACAGTTGTTGCAGTAGACCAATCAAAATTATTTGTATAACTCTCCGTTTCCGTAGTGGTTTTTGAATATCCGTATCCCACATTTGCTGAAACACTTCCGGAAGGAACAGGACCGGCTGCTGAGCCTTCTACACCACCTGAACCACTTAGACCTACATTAAATGAATGTTGTGTAGATACGCTTTTTTCCCATCCTCTGCTAACGGATCCGCCATTATTATCCGTGATGGTTGCAATAGGAATTACTTCAATACGTTTGACACCAATTTGCAAATTCGGTATGTTGGCAATTATCGGATTGAAATTAGTATCAGAATCGTTGTTATAATTCTCAACCTCATACATATCGGTAAAAGGATCACCATCCGTATTTGCATTCATAGGATTCGATATAAATTTTGGTTTTCCTTTATCCTTCTCAGGATCCCATGCTTTCGCTTCATTTTTTCCAGTTTGTGAATTGAATTCAATTTTATATCCATTAATCTCTAAGTCGTTAGAAATACCATCTTTGTCCCAATCATTGTTTGCCATTTCAATGTTTTGTGTAATGAGCGAACCTATCTCCCCATCGGATCCGAGCGTGAAATTCTTATCTTCTTTTTTTGCATTTGCATTCTCTTTGAATATTTCAACTGTACCTCCTGGATTCGGTTGTTTTACATCTGCTAAAGCTGGAGATGCTAGAGTCAGTGCCATCGATACACTACCTAATACACTAATTGCTGGCTTTAATTGTTTCATTGTTATTTTTCCTCCTTGGTTTCTAGGTCAATTAGAACACCTACTAGTAAGATTAATTTCATCATATATAACAAATCTTTCTTTTCTCTCTCATAACTGTTAAAAAAGTCTCTCGTAAATATTACAAAACACTTACAGAGTTTTTAAAAGCCATAAAATCTATATATGAATCATCAAAAAGCAGTAAAATGTAGAATCGATTCCAATATATACAAAAAAGCAGCTAGCCAAAGCTAACTGCTCACTAACTTATAAATGGTCGTTTTTAGAATTTGATAATCGAGTATATTTTATTGAAAAATTAGAGTTGACCATAAAACCAATATCCGATATATTGGTTTTATGAAAAAAGATATTATTAAACCCATTAAACGTATGTCATTTAGAGATGAAGTATATCTAACTTTGAAAAAAGCAATCGTTACATTAGAGCTGCAACCGGAGCAACGCTTAAATGACAAAGAATTAGCAGAAGAATTTGGAATTAGCCGTACTCCAGTTAGAGAGGCGTTGAAGCGTCTTGAGGATGACGGACTTGTTGAATCTATTCCTGGTTCAGTTACTCGTGTTGCACCATTAAATATTGAGGAGGCGAAACACGCATTTACTGTGGTAGCAGTTTTACACTCGTTAGCTGCTCGTTTAGCAGTACCATTATTAAAAGAGTCGGATATTCAAGAATTAGAGTTCAGTAATAAGGCTTTACTATTATCTATTGAGAAAAAAGATATTATAAAAGCAATTGAAGCTGACGAGTTATTCCACAATGTTTTTTTAGATGTGGCAGGAAATCCTGAAATCATTCGTGCGTTAGAACGAAGTATATCTAAGATTCAACGTCTCGAAATTTCTCAGTTCACTTCTATAAATGGTCTAAAGTCAGTAGAACAACATCAGCAAATTATAGAGGCTTGCAAAAATAATGATAAAGAAACAACAGCGCATCTTGTAGAACAAAACTGGTTAAGTCTTGAGAAATTAATGACTTATGAGGCAGATTGAGATGAGAAATTTGCGCCCTATTTTTTTAGGTATATGTGCTGCTTTCTTTTTTGCTTTCACATTTATATTAAATCGAGCAATGGAATTATCAGGTGGTAGCTGGATATGGAGTGCTTCATTAAGGTTTTTTTTCATGCTTCCATTCCTTTTACTTCTTGTTATGAGTCGAAAAAAATTAAAAGTATTATTACAAGTTATGAGAGAGGATTTAAGAACATGGTTTTTATGGAGCTTTGTAGGGTTTGGTCTATTTTACGCTCCATTATGTTTTGCCGCTGCACATGCACCAGGATGGATAATTGCTGGGACATGGCAAATTACTATTATATCAGGATCTTTGTTAGCTCCTCTTTTTATTCAAACCGTTCAAACACCAGATGGAATTCTTAAGAAAAGAGGAAAAATTCCAATGAAGGGTATGGGTATGTCATTGATTATTCTTCTTGGTATTTTCCTTATGCAAATGGAACAAGCAAAATCGCTTGCTGTAAAAGATATTTTGTTAGGTATTATCCCTGTTATTGTAGCTTCTTTTGCTTATCCGCTCGGGAATCGTAAGATGATGGAGGTTTGTGGAGATCGACTAGATGCTTATCAACGTGTCCTTGGAATGACATTAGCTAGCTTACCATTTTGGTTTTTACTATCCTTGTACGGTCTTTTTACAGCAGGAGTGCCTAGTAAAGAACAAACTATGCAATCTATTTTAGTTGCTATTTGCTCTGGTGTAATTGCAACTATCTTATTTTTTAAAGCGACTGATATGGTTAAAGGAAATATGCAGCAACTTGCAACCGTTGAAGCAACACAATCCATGGAGGTACTTTTTGCTATTATCGGAGAACTAATCTTATTACATTCTTCATTCCCCTCTATTTTATCTTGGTGTGGCATGTTTGTAATAATGCTAGGAATGATAGCACACAGTTATGTTTCTCATAAAGGTGAAACAGTGCATAACCAAAATATTAGTGCTTAATTGATATTTTAAAATGTACAGTATCAACCCTTTTCTAGCTAGTAAAAGTAATGTTATTATTATAAGTTTTATGTCAGAAATTGATTAAGTAACAGAATATGAACAAAAGCCGATACCCTTAATATATAGGGAAATCGGCTTTTTCTTTATAAAAATTTTTCTTAGCTTTCTTTACATTAAAGGGCTAGTTTGTATATTTGAGGAGATGTGCGAGACAGGTGTATATTTAGGGTAATCTAATATTTTCCATTCGAATATGATAGAATAGAAGTATATCCAAAATGGAGGAATAGCAAATGAACTCAAACACAAAACAGTTTATTTATGATATCCAGCAAAGAAAGAACAATTATATAGAAAATGCTTTAATAGCAATACAACACCCTAAAAAAGAGCAATCTGAACAGGTCATTCAAAATATAGTAGAGAAGATGGATATGATGATTAGTCTAGTTACTACGTACATGAGGATTGAATCTGGATCTACGGAAGAATTAAAAGAACTTCAGAAAGAAATTATCCATGCTCAAGCATATATCCAAAAACGAAAATTTGAAGAAACACAGAGATAAAACCCTGTGTTTTTATTTGATGCTCTATGACGCTAATCTGTTATAAATCAAATTACATGTAATTTGATTATTGTTTTGGCATAATCCATACAATTTGTTGAATGCGTACAATATATGGTGCCGTATCTTCAATGAGCAAATGATCTGGTTTCACATCTTTTAACTTTCCTCTTACATTACCTCTTACAGTTTCAATAACTACATGTTTACCAATTATGGATTGTAATGTCTGATATACATAGGGATTGGGGGTACTTACCATATGTTGTTCACTCAAGTCATTTCCTTCCGAATAACTCATTCTATAAGACTCCTTTCTAATTTGCATTCTTTCTCTTAATATATGATATAAATCTTATAAATATGCTAGAAGGATAATTCATTATAGGAACGGAAATAACATTTTAATAAGGTACGGTTTCTATTTTTAAATTGCTAAAAATTATTTATATAAAGTTACTTTTACTAGTTAATAGGTGATGATATATGGATAATTTGAATGTACATCTAGGTTGTTCCTTTTAGAATATGTATGATTTTAAATACGCCCTTTATTAGAATAGTGCTCATACTTTTTTTGAGATTCTTTCGTAATACGTGCGTTAAGTAAAATTGCTAACAATAAAAACACTCCATATTTTCCTCCTGTAGCTCCTATGATAATCACACTACTACAAACAAGTACAATTAATAGGATAAACGAAACTAAATAAATACGATCATAATTCTTTGACATCTTCTCATATTTTATGCGTTCTTTCCTTGCTTCCATCTAAATTCCTCCTTTAAATTATCCATTTCACTCTCAAATAAATCTTGCCCTTAAAAAGGAAACAATATATCGTTTTAAATAATTAGTTTGTTTTTTTATCAACTAGTTTATATAACGTAAAAAGAAATCCTACCAATATTAAGCTTTCTACCATGATAATCCAGACCCTCTCCTTCCTTTTAACCCCAACAAATCAGATGAAAGTTATGTATATCCCATATTAGCTGCAGTTAATAAAAAGGATCCCCTTCTCGTAAAGGCTGATCCTTTTCTTCTTGCATACAACTATTTTTACCTATTCTTGATTAATTAGAATAATAGCTGGTCCATCTACACGAATTCCACCAACTTCGATTTTTTCGTAAGGCTCAACAGTAATGGAAATGATTCCATCCCGCTTCTTTAATTCATTACTTAATTCTTTTGTTAACATTTTTTTCATGTGTACGCTCCTTCTTATTGCTTCATTTACTATTGTAATGTAAATGGAATTTAAAATGGTTTCCTGGCCAGAAAACCATTTTTGTAGTTGACCATATGGTGTTACCAGTTCGTTTATCAATTTTACGTAAAGAAGAGAAACAATTATTATTCACTGTCTCAGTAGATGTAAGAAACCCTTAAAGAGATAGCGGTGAGATTGATTGTTTTTTCTTCTAGAAATAATGACTTAGACAGTATATTACCTAAAACAATGAAAGCCCTACCTCTCTTTCATCCTTACGGATCCTTGTCCGTGCCAGTTTGAATCAGGATTGCAAAAATCAAGTGACTATTTAATCGAGTTATTTGATGAAACTTCGAACGTTCGTAAAAGAAATTTAAAAATAAAAATGGATTAGATTGAAGTAATAACAAAAGAGGTTCCTACTCTAAAAGTGAGTTGAAGAAATTGAATGTCTTTGAAATGATTTGCTTTTAATACTCATCATATTCCCGAAAGATTTAGAATGTTTTCAGAGGATATAATACATTATTTATAATGAACCTTAACAGAAACTTTTTATTTGATTTTCAGTGATTCCTTTAATTAATTCTAGTTCACTGACCAAAAATCTATATGCATCATCCAGCAATTTTTTTTCGCTTGTATTAAGTGCTTTTTCTTTCTTCATACGCATTAAATCCCGTACAACTTCAGCACCTTCTTGTATTTCACCCGTTTTTATTTTTTCCGTGTTCACTTTATGCCTTTGTTTCCACGGCAGTAATTTACAGGATTCTTCATGGTGAAAAATGTGTATAATGTGCTTTAATGCAAGTATATCAGTAACTGGGCGTATATTCGAATTCACTATTTTACCCGTAGGAATCATGACTTGCATCTTACTAATCGACATTTTATGACAAAATACTGTTGTTTTTTTCCTGAGAATTCTTTTTCTTCTATGGCTTCAATTATACCTGCTCCGTGCATTGGATAAACAATGTTATCGCCAATTTGAAACATATAATCCACCTCCATATATGGTAACCTTCTTAACCTTAACACATATGTAGTTTTTTAACAAATATTTTATAATATCATAAAATCATTTTTATCGTCAACCATTTTTTAACAAAAATTAAATTAAGTAAAAAACACCCCCAAAACAATAGGGAGTGTGTCAGATTCCCCATAAAGGGCAAGGGAACTCCACCGCTTATATTCTGAAATCTCTACTCATTAACGTGGATTAGTTTTCCCTTGAAAACGACCAAATCGATCCCGTATTTTTTTCAATCTTGTGTGGTATTCCAAAATCTCAATTCTTGCTTTTTCAGCTAAAGGTGCAATTGGTCGTAAGTCTTTTAACCCCCAATAATCAACCACTACATCAAGTACTTGATTAAAATATTGTAGTGGTCCATAATTCGATTCTTTTGCAATTACAGCCATTCTATTTTCAAAATCAGGCATGACGGCACCTGGCATTTTAAAATTCTTAATCACATTGGCAATATGATAGCAATAATTAGGTTCTAATTCCAAATGTGTTCGAATGACGTCTCGATAAAACGCATAATGAAGTGTTTCATCTTTTGCAAGACGACGTAATAATGTAGCAAGATCTGGATCATGCTTACTTGCAACCTTAGCTACATTATTGTAAAACACCATCGTTGCAAGTTCTTGTAGCGTCGTATACGTCATGGCTTCAATTGGTGTATGAAAATCAGGCTCAAATCCACCCTCAACTACTGACTTTCTTAATTCATGTATACGTTTAGGGTTCACACTTCGAGTGAGTAGTAAATATGTCTCCAATAAATTCGAATGTTGATCCTCTTCTGAAGTCCATGTGTGAATAAAGTCCGTAATAACAGAAAGGGATCCTTTAAAAGTTGCAGATAAATACGTGGTAAACCATGGTAAATTCACTTCTGTTAATAAAGCTGTTTCAATGGCTGTAATTACACCAAAAGGAAGAGTAACTTGACTTTCATCCCAAGGAACTCTTTTAAAGTCCATTCCCTTATCCCATGGTAAAAACTCATGATAACCCCAGTCTATCTTCTGAGCTCTTATTTTATGTTGTTCATACAGTTCTTTTAAACGTGGTTCTAATCGGAAATCTAAATCATTTGTTAGCATCTATAAGTGCCCCCTTTTCTTATCATATAAATTGTCATTCTATTTTTACTCTTAAAATTTTCTACAAATAAATATTACGTTCCTTTTTAAATTCAAACATAATAAATTTGTAACAAAATTCTTTAAGAGCGCTATATTTTTATAGGTTTTTTTTATCAAAAGGAGGACCGTTACATCTATTTTCTTTTTTTATAAAATAGATACTGAGGCATACAATATGTTAGTTAGCCTAAATAAAGAAACTAACCTCAGTAAATTCAGAATAACATTCATGGATGAAGATAATCGTCATGTTATAAATCTTCGTGAGTGTAAAAAGGTGCATGTTTATAAAAAATCGTTTTATAATAAAGATAGATAGTGTTTTATACACACTAACAACTACTAGATTAGATTAAGCACTTGAAAACCAAATACAGTGGATGAGATAGCCCTAAACGACAAATCCCAACTAGAACAATGTACATTGGCTATGTATGGTGAGTTAGACCAAATTTTGTTATACAACAAAAAAAGGGAAGAGGCGATAAACATGCAGTCAACGGAAGCGCATATGAAGGAAAAACAACGTAGAGAAAAAATAGAAATTATATTTAGTCACAGGGTAAAAGGAGAGAGTTATTTTCACGGCTCTTCCTATCAATGGAAAAACATTGTATATCAAAATTATAATAGGATACAACAAAATGAGTTGGAAGTTGAACAACTCATCTCAAAAATAGAAAAAGCAGGGATTCGTTTTACGCAGCACCGTTCACTCATACACTATCCCGTCATTGATTTTGTAAAATATATAGCTAAGATTTATAAGGAACCCTCGAAATACAATAATCATATTTAAAGGAAACCTTTATAAAAGGTTTATTTTCGAGGCTTTTTTAACTAAAACCTTAAAAAATCATTACAACATTCTTTTTATTTTCAATACTCTTCGGTTTTGTTATAATATCAACCATAGCGTATTATATTCGTTTGTATATTTTCATATTTTGGGGATTTTATTACACAAAAAGACAACTCTTAATTGGAGTTGTCTTTTATTTTTCTCGATATACACAATACTATTCTGATACAAAAACATCAAGATTCTTACAACCAAAGAAAAAGTAGGATTTCTAATAAGAGAGATCCTACTTTATTTCCTCATATTCCGTCATTATTTTATGAAACGTGTTTTTCTTTAGCTCTAACATTTGCATAAACATAGTAACTGTCTTTTCTTCACCTTTACATTTATTACAAAAAATGTTATTATTAAAATGAATTATTTTTGTTCGGTGTAAAGGATTTGTAACTTTTCACCTTTATAATCACTGAGAGCAAGGATAGTATTACAATGTGTGTGTTTACACACTAGGAGGCAATACAAATGGAAAAAGGTAATGTAAAATGGTTTAATGGCGAAAAAGGCTTCGGATTCATCGAACGTGAAGGTGGAGACGATGTATTCGTTCATTTCTCAGCGATTCAAGGCGAAGGTTACAAAACTTTAGAAGAAGGTCAAGCAGTGACTTTTGATTTGGAGCAAGGTCAACGTGGACCTCAAGCTTCAAACGTACGTAAAGCTTCTTAATTTTACAAACCAGGGAAGGCAGGCTCTTTTATGAGAGTCTGCTTTTTTTCCGTGAAACAAAGAATCCCCGACTCATAAAGGACATGAAAACAGTAAATCAAATGGTAAACCAAGTCTAGCATATCCTTACGGAGTATCCTAATTTAATTTTTGAGCTACCAACTTTATAAGCCTTTTTTTCTAGCATAAAAGTACCCCCAAAATGAAAATTTTCTTTCTTTACAGTTAGTTACTTTGAGAAGTCAGCTCTTGTTTCGTTTTTGGGGTGATTACCTTTCTTAAGTTGACGGCCATGTAAGGTGACCCCCTATTATAAATAGTATGACATTAATTTTTCTGTTTATTTATATAATGTATAATTTCATTATATAAAAATTCAGCTAAGTCTTCATTACTAAATTGATTTATGTAATTTTTAAATCGATTATCAAATTTATACGCATTTGCAATACATGTCAACATTTCAGAATCACATACAATAGATTGTTCAAGATAACTTTTCCACTCTACAATTAATTGTTGTACTTCATCGGAAGTAGGTGATTGATTAATATAGGAAGCAATTTTTATAAACACTCTTTCCATTTTTTGTTCGAATTCATGAAATAAGTTCGCTTTTTCATTAGGAGAGAGATTTTTCAATTTCTCCTCAAATTCTTTGTATTTTTCTGTTTCCCCATAGATGTATTTCGCTTCATGAGTATATTGTTCTTGTAATGGTAAAATGGATGAATTATTAAAAATATTTAAGTTGTAGATATCCTTTCCTGATACATACTCATCTACCGCAGTAATAACTGCTTCTAAACGTTGTTTTTTTAACAATAAAGTTTGGTTATGCTTCTTTAATAATTGTTGCTGTTCTTCTCTCGTAAGCTTCAATACATCCGCAATTTCCTTTAGAGAAAATTCCATTTCCTTAAAAAATAGAATCGTTTGAAGCTGTGCTAAACTGTTCCTATCATAGAGTCGATAACCATTATCTGTTAAGTAAATTGGCTTTAATAGATTTATTTTATCATAATATTGTAAGGTTCTTTTGGTTATGCCTGTAATTTGGACAATATCTTTAACCGTTAATAATTGTTTCTTCATCCCAAAATCCTTTTATTTCATCTAGTATTAAATTGGCAGGAATTATTGTGGCTTCAAAGATGTTTTTTCCTGTCTTTTCTAAATAGTATTTGATTAAATAGTATCCACAGGCATAACCAGCAGCATAAGGCATATTGACTGGTATATAGTTTTGAAGTTTTGCTAATTCATCACCATAAAGATACGGTGCAATTTTATCAAATCCTGTTAATTGTAATTGTTCCTTGAGCACGGGTTTAATACGTCTATTAAGCATTTCCATAGTTGTTTTCGATACCCAAGGACCGAGTAGATCTTCCCCAAAAATAGAAGTAGCAAAGTTTTCTGCTAAACCCTCACTAACAATTAATTCACCTAAAGTAACCGTATGGTCCCACTGAATAAATTGATATCGAACATTATGATTACATTCATGTGCTAAAGCAGCCTTCATTCGAGGTATTGTGTATTCATTTGGCACAAATGTACACAAAATATAGCCAGGGATACCTCCATCACCACTATATCCTTCATTTAACATTAATGAAGGGCTATTTGGATCCCCTAATAGAATCGTGAATAAGTAATCAGATACACGAAGGTTCACATCATGCTCTCTAAATAAATGAAGGCTTTTCCTAACAGCTTCTTTACACTCAGACCAAAAAGAATCAGACGAAATCAATTCTAATTCTGGTGTAATCTCATTTGTAATCTGATTAGGAGAAATGTTCATTATATTATTCAATGTAATAACATCAAAGCCATTTTGCTCCTCAGCTTTAAAAGGAACATATTGAATTTCCCATTTCCCCATAAACGGAGCCAACATTTCTTGTCTGTATAATTCAACCTTTTCCTCTTTTGGAGCTTGTAAAATTTTTCGATATATTTTATCGGACCGTAATGATTTTATATTCATTTCTTTCACTCCTTATTTAATATAGTTAAAATTATGCACTATGACGTTGCGTTATAGTCAAGTGGGTTAACTAAAAATATAGCAAGAGAATGGGATTATATGTTTTTTGAAATATATTAATAGAACACTTTCATTTGTAATTACCTTAGCTTAGTTTGGATGTTGAACGTATTTGAAAATGTCTCCAAAGCCGAATTTTAAACAACCTTATTGGGGCCCACCACACATCCATTAAGCTATGCTATTGAAATACCCCCTTGCTATCAAGTTAAAAAATCTGTTGTTCTCCAAAACGATAAAAATAAACTTTGGTTCTATAAAAACACAAAATTTTCATTTAGGGGGTACTTAAAAATGTTAGCTTGATAGCCATGGGGTACCACCCCACATCCATCAACTTAAGGATTCGGTGTAGCTTTAAAATAAAGATGGATTAAAAAATATCCTCCTATCCTTATCTAACAACAAATAAAAAAACTCCATTTTGTCAAAAGATTTGTCACTTTACCTATAAGTGGGCCGTAAACTAAAAGAAGCATAAGTTGACCAAAACGGCCGTCTTATGCTTCTTGTTACAAGATTGATTAAAATGGAGTTTCCTTTATGAATATATAAACAAGATTTATAAAAAAATTTAATCATTTTAAGTTGAATTATGTTAGACATTATAAACTAGCAAAAATTTTTTTAGATAGTGCCCTATCTAAAAAAATTTTTAATTGCTTCAAGTCTTATTTTATGACTGCATTCGTCACAGCAATATTTCCCTTTTGGATTTTCCTTGAATTGCTTATATTTTTCAGTTCCTTCATTTACTCGAAATACACTTTTACAGCAAAAACAAATAACCTCATAAAATATCATGACCTTCCCCCTCATCAGGGTGATATGTTACTTTTGAGTTGTCCGCTCAAAGATTGTAATAAGTTCTTTAGTGTAATCTTTAACGTTTAAATCGGGGTTCCTAATTAGCTCTGG